>NZ_BAAHXB010000010.1:0-86558 GCF_054657215.1 Endothiovibrio diazotrophicus | reverse complement strand
GGAGCATCTGCTGACGGCCCGCGCCGCCGCCTGAATCCTCCTCCGCTACGACGAGGCCCATCCCGCCCGTTGGCCATAGGGCCCCTTCGTTCCCCGTAGGAGCGGCCCCAAGGCCGCGATGGCCGGAAAGAATCGCGGCCTTGGGGCCGCTCCTACAGGGAGTTCCGCCCTCCGCCCCAAAAGCCCCTCTTCCCCACACACTGATTTTCTCCCCCCGACGAAAAACGGCGGCCATCGGCCGCCGTTTTTCGTCGGGGGGAGAAAATCAGGAACCGAGGGTGATCACGCGGAGGAGGTCGGTGCCGCCCGCCTGCTGCCGATACCCCGAGGTACAGACCACCACGTCCCCCGGCGCCAGATAGCCGAGCGCCCGCGCCTTCGCCAAGCCGAACTCGATGCGCGCCTCGTCCGACGCCTCGCCCTGATAGAGGAACGGGATCACCCCCCAGTTCATCGCCAGCCGCCGCGAGACCAGCCGCGAGCTGGTCACCGAGATGATCGGACACTCCGGCCGGTGCTTGGAGATCAGCCGCGAGGTGAAGCCGGTGGTGGAGAGGCTGAAGATCGCCGCCGCATCGAGGCTCCCGGCCATGTTCACCGCCGCCTGCGCCACCGCCTCGGTGACCCCGTTGGAGGGGTTGTGGGGGATCCGCTGGAGATAGCCGTACTCGCGCAGCGACGCCTCGGCGCGGCGCGCCAGCGTCGCCATGGTCTCCACCGCCTCCAGCGGATAGCGGCCGGCGGCGGTCTCGCCGGAGAGCATCACCGCCGAGGTGCCGTCGAGGATCGCATTGGCCACGTCGCTCGCCTCGGCGCGGGTCGGCCGCGGATTGCGCTCCATCGAGGCGAGCATCTCGGTGGCGGTGATCACCGGCTTGCCGCGCGAGACGGTGGTGCGGATGATCTGCTTCTGCTTGCCCGGCACGTCGGCCAGCGGCAGCTCCACGCCGAGGTCGCCGCGCGCCACCATGATGCCGTCGGCGGCATCGACGATCTCCTCCAGGTGGGCCATCCCCGCCTTGTTCTCGATCTTGGCGATGATCGGGATGCGCCGCTCCCAGCGGGCCATGATCGCGCGCATGTTGCGGATATCCTCCGCGGTCTGCACGAAGGAGGCGGCCAGATAATCGACGTCGTTCTCCGAGGCGAACTCCAGCTCGTTCTGCACGTCGCGCTGGTACTCCTCGCTCACCTCCAGCTCGGTCTCCGGCAGGTTGACCCCCTTGTTCTCCTTGAGCAGCCCGCCATGGATCACCCGACAGTGGATCTGGCCCCCGTCGACGGCGGTGACCACCAGCTCCATCGCCCCGTCGTCGAGCAGGATCGGCGTGCCCGCCGCCACCTGCCGCGGCAGCTCCCGGTTGGAGACGCTGCACCCCTCCTCGTTGCCCACCCGGCCATCGGAGTAGAGGGTGAAGGAGCGCCCGGCGATCAGCTCCACGGTGCCCCCCTCCAACCTGCCGGAACGGATCTCGATACCGCGGGTATCGACCATCGCCGCGACGTTGAAGCCCCCCTCCTTGGCCACCGCGCGGACCCGCTCCAGCCGCTCCCGGTGGTCCTCGTAGGAACCGTGGGAGAGGTTCAGGCGCACCACGTTCATTCCCGCCGCCATCATCGCGTGCAACGTTTCCGGGGTATCGCAGGCGGGACCCACGGTGGCGACGATCTTGGTCTTGCGCACTTCGGCTCTGGGGGACATCGGTCTCGGTTCCTTGAAAAAGCAATAATCAGTATTGAACCGAACAATGATATACGTCTGCGCCGCCGGACGATAGGAGGCGGCCCGCTACGACCGCCTCAGCCGCTCGGCGATCCCCTCCAGCTCCTCCAGCGAGTGGTAGCGGATGCGCACCTCGCCGGTGCGCTTCTCCACCGAGAAATCCACCGACACCGCGTTGCCCACCGCCTGCGAGAGCTCCGCCTCGAACGCCTCCAGGTTGCGGTCCTTGCGCCGCGCCGGCTCGTCGTCCACCGACTTGAGCGCCGCCACCCGCCGCTCCACCTGCCGGGTGTTGAGCCCCTTCTTCACGGTCTCCCTGGCGAGCGCCAGCTGATCGGCCTCGGAGAGCCCGAGCATCGCCCGCGCACTACCCGCCTTCAGCTCCCCACCATCGACCATCTGGCGCAACTGCGGCGCCAGCTCCAACAAGCGGATCTGATTGGCCACCGACGGCCGGCTACGCCCCAGGCGCTTGGCCAGCTCGGTCACCGACAGCTCGAACTCCTCCACCATCCGCCGGAAGGCCACCGCCTCCTCGATCGGCGTCAGGTCCTCGCGCTGCAGGTTCTCGATCAGGGTGACCGCCGCCGCCTCCTCGTCGGAGTACTCGCGCACCACGCAGGGCACGTCCGGCAGCCCGGCCAGCTGCGAGGCCCGCCAGCGCCGCTCGCCGGCGATGATCTCGAACCGCCCCCCGCGCAGCGGCCGCACCACCAGCGGCTCCACCACCCCCTGCTCGCGGATGCTGTCCGCCAGCTCGGTCAACTCCTCCTCGGGGAAGTGCGAACGGGGCTGATAGCGACCCCGTTGCAGGAACTCGACGGGGACGTGGCGGAGTTGGTCAAGCATGGAGAGTCTCAATAGCGACGAAAGAGGCAAACGAAGAGTAGCAACGAACAGCTTCTAATGGAATAATCCCGCAAATCTCCTCCAACCATCCATAAGAATACTGCCAAATTCCATCCTTGTTCCAGACTTCATCAATCGTATCGTCTAGCACCTGCGTGATAAAAAAAAGGCCAACCGCGTTACATGGTCAAATCTCGCGCCTTCCGTGTGAAACCGCGGAATTACTCTAACTCAAGTGCGGCCAGACAACCCCTTCGCTCGCAAAAACAAGAAGCACCATTTGACATCAAACAAGAGAACTTCAACCAATAAAGAAGAGTTACAAAACACTTCTAATAATTTCAACACCCCCCCCAACCATCCTGTTAGCTTCCGCTCTTCTTACTTTCCTCATCTCCCTCATCTTCCGTTCGCTCATCAGTATCGTCAACCGCAGAAACCCTAAATACGATATTTTCTCCCGCCTTAGCATCAAAATCCTGAAAACCTTTATCCCCCAAATATTTCCTATCAATTTCGCGCCACACACTCGCCCCTGATAACGGCACTACCCCCCCTCCCAGAACGACAACGATGAGAGCGCCCTTTAATACAAGAAAACAAGATTTCATATCATCCCTCTTGACAGCCCCAATCACACGCGATCAATAGTTTCATGCAACAATACCGCCCCAAGCACCAACAATATACCAAGCATATCAAGTGCAGCAGGCGAGTAATATCCAAACGCTGACGCGAACAACAGTGTAAACACGGGATACAGCATAAGCAAAACGGCCACATGCTTAAGCTCAAAATTTTGCACAACGAGCAACATGAGATATATCGGAAGAACAAAACCGAATAACCCGACAATAAATGTTATGACAAGCAAATCTGAACGCCAGTACTCATCACCATAGACCAACATAAAAATAAATAAAACCAAAACCATTCCGGTCATCCGCCAAAATAATATCAAAAGCTTCTCCACCCCTAGATCCACAAGTTTTTTGTAATATGCTCTACAAAACGCAGAGGAAAGAGAGCTCGATAGCGCACACAACAACCCAACATACCACGACGCATGCATTTCCACGTCAAAAGAAACCCTGGAGTTCGCGATCAACAAAATCCCGGACACCCCAAAAAACAAACTAACCCAGAACACTTTTCCTAGCTTCTCTCCCAAAACAATTGCAGCCAAAATCCCCGTAAATATTGGCGACGTCCCATAATCAACAACCGAATTCAGGGCCGCCCCAAAAGAACTATCAATAGCCAACAAAAAGCAACCAAAAGCTAGAAATGTAAAAAAATTCAACTTAACAAAAACAACAACCGTATTCTTTTCGACCTTAAATCTATCAAATCCAAGCCTTCTTTCATTTATAAATAGAAACAAAACAACAAAGACAATGGCCGAAATCGAAAAAACAAAGAGAGTAAATACGGGATTCGAATTCCATACTTCGTCCTTAAAAAGATACTCGGTAATAACATCACGTATTCCAGATATGATACAAAAAGAGAAAAACACCAAATAAGCCAACGCCGACGAACCCATTGTCTCGCGAAGAAACTTTAGCATATTCTACACACCCAATCCTTTTCACTACATGGGAAAACCATCAATCTTCTTAAATACACCTTCAAGCAACCCCCTTTTTTTCGAATCAACCATACAAGCTACCCCACCTTCCCGCAAACTGGAAATCATGCCACCAAGAGGCTTAGTTTTCTGAAATCCATGAATGCTGATTTTTTCAACATCCGCTCTTCCTAGCACAACCTGAGACGCGTCTTTATAAAAATTTATCAAATTAAATGCCTGAGACCCCTCTCCCCGATTTTGCTCAAGATAGAACTTGGAATACCTCAGCGCCTCCCCAAAATCACAACTAACAAACGAAACCTCCGCAAGGTTAGCGTAATCAAGATTCTTGAGAGGCCTTAGCTCTATCGATCTTTTCAAATGAGGAATACTTGATTCGTACTTCCTCTGATCCAACAAAGCTATACCCAAATAGTGATGACCAGCCCAAGAATCTTCTCTCAGCTCAATAACTTTCTTCGCAAAATCCAAAGTATGACCAAGATCTCCCATCTTATAATACGAGCGCGCCGCTTGCTCATATGACAACGAAAGCAATATATCTACCGGCTTATGTATTTCATCGATAATCTTTCCGGCGTCTAAATCTGGCTTATCCTGATCATCGCTGAAGTATATTTTTTCCATTCCTGACTTCTTGTCCAATGTTCTTTTTGCTTTTTCCAGGACACTAATGGCACTCATAATTTCAGCAATACTGAGCTCATACCGCCGCTTCTCGAATTCGTAATTTGCTCTAAACAAAAAGGTTTCCGCCTCTCTCATGCGGACATTAGCCTCATTTTGAGCTCTAGTTATAGACGTTATTCCCTCAATGGTCTTTGATGCATTTTTCAGGATATTTTCCGACTGCCTCCTAAGCTTGTCCACCTCTACGGTATTATATATTTGATAACCAAAGGCGATAAGAAATGCAAAACCCACCAAACTACCCAAAGTAGTAATAATATCGTAACCTGACCCAACTCCAGAATTCGCAGTCATACTTCACTCCATGACGATATTAGTCAAAAATTCTAACCCAAAATATTAAATTATCTTAAGGAGGATCACAATTCCAGGCTTCAGAAGATTTCACAGACAAAGAAAACACCAGCGCCCCCATACCGACAAGCATCTTCAGGCATCAGGACATACGAATAATTCCCAGCAGTCACATACCTCCCGCAAAGCCGGGGGCTTGGTCTGCGCCCCCCCTCAAAGGGGCAGTTCAGAGCCGCCTAAAGGCGGCGCTACATTCTCAACTTCAGCCGATCGTAACGCTCGCCGTCCCTTTCCTGGTTCCTCACCTACACTCGCACCAGCTCCTCATCCAACCCGATCGTTGATACGAAGCTCCCTCGGGCCCATAAATTCTCGCCTGTGAAGTTCCGCTGCTTCCCGCGGAACTGCCTGGCGATTGCGATGGCACTCTTCCCCTTCAAGTACCCAACCACATTCGAAACAGAGTACTTCGGTGGGATACTGATGCAGATGTGAACATGATCCGCCATCAGGTGGCCTTCCACGGTCTGACACCCCTTCTGTTTCGCCAAATCGCGAAAGATCTCCCCCAAATGCCTCCGCAGCGTCCCACAGATCACCTTCTTACGGCGTTTCGGAATGAAAACCACGTGGTATTTGCAGTCCCACTTCGTGTGGGACGATCTCTGATACTCTCTCATCGGATTCTCCTAACTCTTGGTCGAGCTTGGAAGAATCCGAGCGACCGCATCGCACGGTCAAACCGAGCGTAGTCCCCCGGCAAAGCCGGGGGACTACCTCATTTATTTAATCGGCGCAACGCGGCACTACGCATCATGCCTTTCATCGACACATAAAACGCGCCCTTTTCTCTCAACTCCTCTTCGCACCCCAATTAAGAAATAACTCTTAATTAAAGGTGAGGCCAGCACCGGGGACCCGCCGCGACAGACATACAAAATTAACTCTCCATTATATTAAGTAAGGAGTCTCTATTCCTCCACTCTGCTCGGCGAGGAGATTCCCGAAAGGACCGATACGCGGTTAATGATACGACAAATTCGATATCTCTCTTAATTCATATTCGCACACACTGCACACTTCACCATATAATGTCAGCGTATCATACTCGCAATGTGCCCCACATCGAGCGAACCGCCTTCGCTCCCGTGGTTATTCCCACGTGCGCGTCAATGTACCGACTTCTCCCCCTCGCGCAGCCGCTCCAATCCTTCCCGTCCCTGCTTCTTCAGCACCGCGTTGACCTGCGGAAGCAGCGACTCGCCGGCGAGGGTCTGGCCACGAAACACCATCCAGCTGGGATAGGTGGCGTAGGCGCTGAGCGGATCGGCGAGGATGCGGGCGTCCTCGTCGCGCGCCTCGTACGGGTAGAAGCACGAGGCCGTCTCGCCCTTCTGCCCCTCCTCCGGGGCGAAGTTCAGCCGCATCTCCAAGTCGTCATAGCCCTTGGTCACCGCATCGCTACCCCGCCAATGCGGTTCGGCGTCGCCGGCGAGGAGTTCGGCCACCAGCCCCGTGCAGAGGGTGAGACGGACATCCTCGGTGGGGCCGGAGCAGCCCGCGAGCAGCAGGCCTGCGAGCAGCGACAACGCCGCTCCGCGGCGGAAGCGGCGACCGCGAAAAAAGGTGGTGAGATGCAATTGGCGAGGGGAATCGGTCATCGCTGGTCCTTCCATTTGCGGACGGTTGTACGGGTTCAAAAAACACCGAGACGTGGTGCGGATCGGCGGCCGCGTAGTCCGCCGCACCGGAAATGCGACCGGTCGCCCGGCGCGGCGTTCATGATAGCCCCGCCTGAACACCCGAGGCGATCTGGAAAACGGCCGTCCCGGGCCTACTTTTGGGGTAGGCGACGGACGCGGGGATCGGCCCCGCATCGCCGTCGCGGGAGGATACCCCGATGACCCTTTCGCCCCGCTCCACCCGCATCGCCGCGCGCTGGCTGGCCCTGGCCCTGGCGGTATCCGCGGCACTGCTGTTCACCGAGGTGGCGGCCCACTCCATCCGGACATCGGCACCGCCGATCCACGCGGTGACGATTTCACCCGCCGATACGCTACTCTAAGGGCCTGTCGAACCATGGATGGATCGGCTGCGGAAGCGGGAAAGCGGCCCCATTTTTCCGGAAATCCTCGTCAAATAGCTTGCTATTCTCCTCGAATTTCCGAAAAACTGGGACCACTTTCCCACTCCCGCCGCTCGATCCCCCATGGTCCGACAGGCCCTTAGGGAACCACAGCCAGCCCGTCGAGACACCGTGAGCAAACCGGACAACGCCACTCCCTTTCCACGCCCCCGCGGGGAGCGGGACACCGCCCCCCGCGGAGGGGAACCCTCGGCGGAGAACCTGGCCTACCTGGAGCAGCTCTACGGCGACTGGAGCCGCGCCCCCGAGGCACTCGACGAGGGCTGGGACGACTGGTTCCAGCGCCTCCCCGCCACCCCGGCGACGCCCCTGCCGCCTCCGCCGACGACACCACCGTCCCCGGCCGCCCCTTCCCCCGCCTCCGCCCCACCCGAGTCCCCCTGCGGCCCGATGGTCGACGCCGCCGCCAAACAGGGGGCGGTGTTCCGGCTGATCAACGCCTACCGGGTGCGCGGCCACCAGAACGCCGACCTGGAGCCCTTCGAGCTGCGCCCGCGACCGGCGGTCGACGAGCTCGACCCGGCCTACCACGACCTCACCGAGGCGGACCTCGACCGCGCCTTCGACAGCGGTTCGCTGGCCACCGGCGAACATACCACCCTGCGCCGCATCATCGCCCTGCTGCGCGCCAGCTATACCGGCCCGGTGGGTGCGGAATACATGCACCTCACCGAGACCCTGGAGAAGCGCTGGCTGCAACAGCGGCTGGAGGCCCCGCGCCCGCTCCTCGCCAGCGAGAGCCGCCGCCGCATCCTCGAGCGGATCGCCGCCGCCGAGGGGCTGGAGCGTTTTCTCCACACCAAGTACGTGGGCCAGAAACGCTTCTCCCTGGAGGGCGGCGAGGTGCTGATCCCGGCCCTCGACCGGCTGGTGCAGGCCGCCGGTGCGTCGGGCACCCGCGAGATGGTGATCGGCATGGCCCACCGCGGCCGCCTCAACGTGCTGATCAACCTCCTCGGCAAGTCGCCCCACGAGCTGTTCCAGGAGTTCGAGGGTACGGCGGCGATGCGCGGCGCGGGGGACGTCAAGTACCACCTCGGCTACTCCACCGACGTCGCCACCCCCGGCGGCCCGCTCCACCTGGCGCTCGCCTTCAACCCCTCCCACCTGGAGATCGTCGGCCCGGTGGTGGAGGGCTCGGTGCGCGCCCGCCAGCAGCGGCGCGACGACCACAGCGGAAAACGGGTACTGCCGGTGCTGATCCACGGCGACTCCGCCTTCGCCGGCCAGGGCGTGGTGATGGAGACGCTGCAGATGTCCCAGGCCCGCGGCTACACCACCGGCGGCACGCTGCATATCGTGGTCAACAACCAGATCGGCTTCACCACCAGCAACCCGCTCGACACCCGCAGCTCGCTCTACTGCACCGACGTGGCGAAGATGGTGCGCGCACCGATCCTCCACGTGAACGGCGACGAGCCGGAGGCGGTGAACTTCGTCGTGCAGCTCGCCCTGGAGTACCGCGAGGCGTTCCACAAGGACGTGGTGGTGGATCTGCTCTGCTACCGCCGCCACGGCCACAACGAGGCGGACGAGCCGGCGGTCACCCAGCCGATGATGTACCGCCGCATCCGCAACCATCCCACCCTGCTCCAGCGCTACGGCGAGCGGCTCGCCGCCGAGGAGGTGATCGAGGCCGACGGCGCCGAACGCCTGGCGGAGGAGTACCGCCGGCGGCTGGAGGCCGACGAGATCGTCGCCCGCGACATCACCGCGCCCAACGGCGACCCCTACCGGGTCGACTGGAGCCCCTTCCAGCAGCCGACCCGCTGGGATGCCGCGGTGGAGACCGCGGTCTCCCTGCCCCACCTGCAACAGGTGGCCGAACGGCTGCTCCAGCTCCCCGCCGGCTTCGAACTCCACCCGCGGGTGCGCAAGATCGCCGAGGACCGCGCCAGGATGGCCGCCGGCGCGCTGGCGGTGGACTGGGGCTTCGCCGAGCTGCTCGCCTACGGCACCCTGCTGATGGAGGGCTACGAGGTGCGCCTCTCCGGCCAGGACGCCGGCCGCGGCACCTTCTTCCACCGCCACGCGGTGCTCCACAACCAGGTCGACGGCAGCGCCTACACGCCCCTGCAGCACCTCTCCCCGGGGCAGCCCCACTTCGTCGCCATCGACTCGCTGCTCTCCGAGGAGGCGGTGCTCGCCTTCGAGTACGGCTACGCCAGCGCCGAGCCGCGCGCGCTGGTGATCTGGGAGGCGCAGTTCGGCGACTTCGCCAACAACGCCCAGGTGGTGATCGACCAGTTCATCAGCTCCGGCGAGGCCAAATGGGGGCGGTTGTGCGGGCTCACGCTGTTCCTCCCCCACGGCTTCGAGGGGCAGGGCGCCGAGCACTCCTCGGCGCGGCTGGAGCGCTACCTCCAGCTCTGCGCCGAGGAGAACATCCAGGTCTGCGTCCCCTCCACCCCCGCCCAGCTGTTCCACCTGCTGCGCCGCCAGATGCTGCGCCCGCTGCGCAAGCCGCTGGTGGTGATCACCCCCAAGTCGCTGCTGCGCAACCCCGCCTCGCTCTCCCCGCTGGAGGCTTTCTACCAGGGGCGTTTCCAGCCGGTGATCGAAGAGGCCGACGCACTGGAGCGGGAGGGGGTGCGGCGGGTGCTGCTCTGCTCCGGCAAGCTCTACTACGACCTGCTGGCCGCGCGCCGCGAGCGCTCGCGCGACGAGATCGCCATCCTGCGCATCGAACAGCTCTACCCGTTCCCCGAAAAGTCGCTGCGCAACCAGCTCAAGCGCTACCCCAACGCGCTCGACGTCGCCTGGTGCCAGGAGGAGCCGCGCAACCAGGGGGCGTGGTACACCAGCCGCCACCACCTGCGCGCGGCGCTCGCCGAGGGCCAACGGCTGCGCCACCTCGGCCGCCCCTCCGCCGCCGCCCCGGCGGTCGGCTCCTTCCGCCTCCACGTCCAGCAGCAACAGGCCCTGGTCGACGAGGCCCTGGCAGCGGTGGAGGAGTCGTCTGAATGAAGAGTTTTACCACCAAGGGATATAGGGCGGCCCGCGGCCGCCGGGCGTCTCAGACCGCATCACGGCCCGCTGCCCTCCTCCGCGCCGCGGCGGGCACAGCCCGCCCTATGGAAAGAAGATTCACCGCCCAAAGCCGAACGAAACACCCACATGACCATTGAAATCAAGCTCAACCACCTCCCCGAATCGGTCAGCGAGGGGCTGGTCGCCGCATGGCGGCGCGCCCCCGGCGAGCGGGTCTACCGCGACGACCCGCTGGTCGATATCGAGACCGACAAGGTGGTGCTGGAGATCCCCGCCCCCGCCGACGGCGTCCTCGGCCAGATCCTCAAACCCGAGGGGGAGACGGTGCGCGCCGACGACACCATCGCCCTGCTGGAGCCGGCCGGTTCCAGCGCAGTGCCCGGACCCGCCGCCCCCGGCGAGGCCGAGGACTCCGCGCCGCCAATGAGCCCGGCGGTGCGCCACCTGCTCGCCGAACACCGCCTCGACCCGCAAACGATCGAAGGCAGCGGGCGCGACGGGCGCATCCTCAAGGGCGACGTGCTCGATCACCTGAAACGGCGCGACGCGACGCCACCCGAACCGGCGGCGTCAACGGAACCGCCGACGGCGCCGGAGACGGTGACCACGGTGGCCCCCGCAGCCCCTGCCGCGCCAACCGCCCCTCCGGTCGCCGCCACCGGTGGTCGCCGCGCCATCCGCCGCGTCGCCATGACCCCGGTGCGCAAGCGGATCGCCGAGCGGCTGCTCGAATCGCAGCGCCAGACCGCCACCCTGACCACCTTCAACGAGTTCGACATGAGCGCGGTGAAGCGGCTGCGCGCCGAGCACGGCGAGCGCTTCCTCGCCGCCCACGGGGTGAAGCTCGGCTTCATGAGCTTCTTCGTCAAGGCGGTCACCGAGGCGCTGGTGCGCCACCCGATCGTCAACGCCGGCATCGACGGCGACGACATCCTCTACCACGACTACTACGACATCGGCGTCGCCGTGGGCTCACCGCGCGGCCTGGTGGTGCCGGTGCTGCGCGATACCGAGCGGCTCGATTTCGCCGGTGTCGAGAAGAGCATTGCCGACCTCGCCGCCCGCGCCCAGGAGGGGCGCCTGGCGCTGGAGGAGCTGTCCGGCGGCACCTTCTCGATCACCAACGGCGGGGTGTTCGGCTCGCTCCTCTCCACCCCGATCCTCAACCCGCCGCAGAGCGCCATCCTCGGTCTGCACAAGCTGGAGGAGCGGCCGGTGGCGGTGGCGGGTGAGGTGGTGATCCGGCCGATGATGTACGCCGCCCTCTCCTACGACCACCGCCTGATCGACGGCCGCGACGCAGTGCTCTTCCTTACCACCATCAAGGCCCTGATCGAAGACCCCGCCCGGCTGTTGCTGGCGGTTTGAATCGAATTCGACCACGAAGGTTTGTGAATGCTTTGGTGCGGAGTAGCCGGAACGAATGGAGGCGCTTTCGGGTTCGGCGGCTTCGTTGAACGCCGGTTTTTTAACACGAAGGACACGAAGGAAGAGGCACGAAGGGCACGAAGGGGAAGATGGCGTAGGGTGTGCCGACGTTAGGAGGCGCACCATTTTCCGACCGGTGCGCCTCCTAACGTCGGCACACCCTACCCGTCCACCAAATCCAACCTCAGGAAAGAATGACTGGAAATGATGGTTCGCCCGATGCGACACAACCGAAATCAGCTATCTCTTCCTTCGTGCCCTTCGTGCCTCCTCCTTCGTGCTCTTCGTGTTAAAAAAGCACCGTCCAACGAAGCCACCACTCGCAACGCCACGACAATCTTTCCGAAAACCAAGGCCAAAGCCCAACCACCCCTTCGTGGTCAACCCAACCCCCTCCAGGAGCATCGCAATGGCCCGTGACAAACAGTTCGACGTGGTGGTGATCGGTGCCGGTCCCGCCGGCTACGTGGCGGCGATCCGCTGCGCCCAGTTGGGCCTGAAGACCGCCTGCGTCGACGACTGGTTCACCCCGCAAGGCGAGCACCGCCTCGGCGGCACCTGCCTCAACGTCGGCTGCATCCCTTCCAAGGCGCTGCTGGAGTCCTCGGAACTCTACGAGAAGATCGCCCACCAGGCCGCCGACCACGGCATCCGGGTGGACCCGCCAACCCTCGATCTCGATGCCATGCACGCGCGCAAGGCACGGGTGGTGGAGAGCCTCACCGATGGCATCGCCACGCTGTTCAAGGGCAACGGCATCACCACCTTCCCCGGCCGCGGCCGGCTGCTCGCCAACAAACGGGTGGAGGTGACCCCGCGCGACGGCGAGCCGCTGACGCTGGCCGCGGAGGCGGTGATCCTCGCCACCGGCTCCCACCCGATGGAGATCGCCACCGCGCCGGTGGACAACGACCGGATCGTCGACTCCTCCGGCGCGCTCGCCTTCTCCGAGGTACCGAAGCGGCTCGGCGTGATCGGCGCCGGGGTCATCGGCCTGGAGCTGGGCAGCATCTGGAAGCGCCTCGGCAGTGAGGTGGTGATCCTCGAGGCGCAAGGCCAGTTCCTGCCGATGGCCGACCAGGCGATCGCCGCCGAGGCCGAGCGGCGCTTCCGCCAGCAGGGGCTCGACATCCGCCTCGGCGCGCGGGTCACCACCACCCGCCCCGGCAAGCAGCGGATCAGCGTCAACTACCTGGACAAGGAAGGCGAACAGCGGCTCGCGGTGGACCGCCTGCTGGTGGCGGTGGGCCGCCGCCCCAACAGCGGCGGCATCGCCGCCGCCGAGGCGGGACTGCTGATCAACGAGGGGGGTTACGTCCACGTCGACGAACAGTGCCGCACCAACCTCCCCGGGGTCTACGCCGTCGGCGACCTGGTGCGCGGCCCGATGCTCGCCCACAAGGGAAGCGAGGAGGGGGTGGCGGTGGCCGAGTGCATCGCCGGCCTCAGCGGGGCCCCGCTGGAGCTCGACCACATCCCCTCGGTAATCTACACCGACCCCGAGATCGCCTGGGTAGGACGCACCGAACAGTCGCTGAAGGGCGCCGGCATCCCCTACAAGGTGGGCCGCTTCCCGTTCGCCGCCAACGGCCGCGCCCGCGCCATGGAGGCGGGCGGCGGCTGTGTGAAAGTGCTCAGCCGGACCGACGACGACCGCCTGCTCGGCGTCCACGTGATCGGACCCGGCGCCGCCGAGCTGATCGCCGAGGCGACCCTGGCGCTCGCCTTCGAGGGCAGCGCCGAGGACCTGGCGCGCACCGTCCATGCCCACCCGACGCTCGCCGAGGCACTCAAGGAGGCGGCCCTCGACGCCGAGGGCCGGGCGCTGCACACCCTGCGCCGACCGCGCTAACCACCCGTAGCGCTTGGCGGTCCGGCGGATTGCTAGAAGATCGTAGGATGGGCAAAGCGCAGCGTGCCCATCAAAACGCCTGCCACGGCAAAACTCTCTGCCTCCGTTCGATGGGCACGTCGCTACCGCTCCTTTGCCCATCCTACGAGAACGACATCCTGGATCGTCTGATGGGCAGACGACCGCCTTCCCCCTCCGGAGGACGGGTGACCACCTCCCGCCGGCGTGCTAACGTCCCTGCATGAACCTACCGACGAGGATCGTGGCCCGTCCGGCGGGCGGGCCATCGCGGCACCGCCGCTCCGGCCTCGTCCCGCTCGTCGGCGTCCTCCTCGCCCTGCTGTTCGCCATCGGCGCCCCGCCCGCCACCGCCGAGCCGCCCGCAGCCGCCCCGCTACGCATCCTTTTACTCAACTCCTGGCACAAGGAGATGCCCTGGCAGATCGCCTTCGAACAGGGCCTGCGCGACGAGCTGAGGCACCAGCCCCGCCCCTTCGAACTCTATGCCGAATACCTGGACGCCGGCCGCTTCCCCGAACGCCCCCAGCAGGAGGCGCTGGTGCGCTTCCTCCGCGAGAAGTACCGCGACATCCCGGTCGACGCGGTGATCGCCGAGAGCGGTGCCGCCACCACCCTGCTCGGCGAACACCCGGCGCTGCTCCCGGACAGCCGGCGCATCCTGCTCCGTTCCGGTGACGACGCCCCGACCGAACCGCACGACACGGTGGGAACCCTGCTGCCGGTGGTCGACGACTTCAGCGGCGCCATCGGCGAGATGCTGCGCCTCGCCGCTCCGCGACACCTCTACGTCATCGCCGACACCCACGAGCCCAGCGGTCGCCGCCGGCTGGCCGGCTTCCGCGCCCAGTGGGGGCCGCTCAGCCCCGGCATCACCACCGAATACCTCACCGACCTGCCGCTGGACGAGCTGCTGGAACGGGTCGCCGACCTGCCGCCCCACAGCGCGATCTTCTACCTGCTGATCTTCCGCGACGGCGCGGACCGGCGCTTCATCCCCTACCGGGCGGCCCAACGGATCGCCGAGCGGGCCGACGCGCCGCTCTTCAGCAACTGGGAATCGCTCCTCGGCAGCGGCATCGTCGGCGGCCACCTGCTCTCCGGCGAGCGGGTCGGCCGGCTCGCCGCGCGCTCCCTGCTCGCCCCTTCCATGCCGCCCGCCGACGACGGCTACGGCGACTACTACGACTGGCGTCAACTGGTACGCTGGGGCTACCGCCACCGCACCCTGCCCGCCGGCGCGGAGATCCGCTACCGCCCGCCGTCGCTGCTCGCGACCCACCGCTGGCAGCTCCTCGGCGGCCTCGCCGTGCTGCTCGCCCTGGCCGTCCTGTCGGCGGTGCTGTGGCGGATCAACCGCAAGCTGGTGACGGCCCGCCACGCCCTCGACGAGGAGCGTGCGCGACTCGAATCGCGGGTCGAGGAGCGCACCCGAGACCTGCGCCGCAGCGAGATCCACTACCGTTCGCTGTTCGAGGGGAGCGGCGAGGCGATCCTCCTGGGCAACCCGGACGGAGTGCTCTTCGACTGCAACGAGGCCGCCCTGGTCTCCTTCGGTTGTCCCGACAAGGCGACCCTGTTGGGCCACACTCCGACCGACCTGTCTCCCTCCCTGCAGGCCGACGGCTCCCCCTCCGCGGAGGCGGCGCAGGCGCGCATCGCACAGGTCATGCGGGAGGGCAGCGTACGTTTCGAGTGGACCTACCGGCGCCACGACACCCAACGACCGTTCCACGCCGAGGTGTTGCTCAGCGCCCTGGAGATGGGCGGGCAGCGCTTCCTCCAGGCGGTGGTGCGCAACATCGACGAACGCAAGGCGGTGGAGCGCGCGCTCACCACGGCGAAGGAGGCCGCGGAGGCGGCGAGCCGCGCGAAGAGCCAGTTCCTCGCCAACATGAGCCACGAGATCCGCACCCCGATGAACGGCGTCATCGGCATGCTCGAGCTGCTCGGCGACACCCGCCTCGACGACGAACAGCGCCACTACCAGCAAACCGCGGTGCGCTCCGCCGAGATGCAGCTCAACGTGATCAACGACATCCTCGACCTCTCCAAGATCGAAGCGGGCAAGCTGGAGCTGGAGGCGAGCGGGTTCAACCCCCGCGAACTGCTCGACGACGTCGCCCGGCTGATCTCCGCCGGCGCCCGCGACAAGGGGCTGAAGGTGATCACCCACTGCGACGACGAGCTGGACCGCCCGTTGCTCGGCGACGGCCTGCGGCTGCGTCAGGTGCTGCTCAACCTGGCCGGCAACGCGGTGAAGTTCACCACCGAAGGCGAAATCGAACTGCGCGCCGACCGCCTCGCCGCCCCGTCGCCCCCACCCGCCCAACGGATCGCCCTGCGGTTGGCGGTGCGCGACACCGGCATCGGCATCGGTACGACGGACCGCGAGCGGCTGTTCCAGCCCTTCAGCCAGATCGACACCACCACCACCCGGCTCTACGGCGGAACCGGCCTCGGCCTGGCCATCTCGCGTCAACTGGTGGAACGCATGGGCGGCCGGCTGGGGGTCGACTCCACCCCCGGAGAGGGCAGCATCTTCTGGGCGGAACTGGCCTTCCCCGCCGCCGACAAGGCGCCCCCGTCACGCCCCGATGTGCCCCTCCCGGCCACCGTCGGCCCGCTGCTCGGCCGCGTCCTGCTGGCCGAGGACAACGCGGTCAATCTGCAGGTGGCGCAGGGTCTGCTCGCCCGCCTCGGACTCACCGCCGACGTCGCCCGCAACGGCCGCGAGGCGGTGGAGCGCAGCGCCGAGCGCCCCTACGACCTGATCCTGATGGACATCCAGATGCCGGAGATGGACGGGTTCACCGCCACCGGCGCGATCCGCCGCCGCGAGGCGACCCGCGGCGAGCCGCGCACCCCGATCGTCGCGATGACCGCCCACGCCCTGCGAGGAGACCGCGAGCAGTGCTTCGCCGCCGGCATGGACGACTACCTGGTCAAGCCGGTGCGCTGGGAGGCCTTCGCCGCCACCCTCGCCCACTGGCTCCCCGCCACCGACACGCCGACCGCCAGCACCGCTGCCCACGAACGGGCGATCGATGCCACCGTCTTCGAAGAGCTGCGCGCCAATCTGGCCGCCATCCCCGGCGGCTTCGACGAGGTGCTGGAGGAGTTCCGCCGCTCCTCCCGTGAGCTGCTCGCCGACGGCGCCACGGCGATCACCGGCGGCAACCCCGAGGCGCTGCGCATCGCCGCCCACAGCCTCAAGTCCGCCGCCGCCACCGTCGGCGCCCGCACGCTCGCGGCGAGCGCCCGCACGCTGGAGGAGCTCGCCGGCACCAACCGCCTGGCCGAGGCCTCCACCCACCACGCCGAGGCGGTGCGCCAACTGCGCACCGCCCTGGAGGCGATCGAGCGGCTGCGTTGAATCCCCGACAACGAACCCGCATCCGCACTCATTCCAAGCCGCCAATCTCCAAAAAGCGTTATCAACCGCAGATTCACGCAGATTGGCGCAGATTCAAGATGGGATAAATCTGCGCCAATCTGCGCTAATCTGCGGTTCACCCAGTCACTCCGCCGCAACCCAACCGAGCCCGTCATGAAGGCATCCGATCTATTCGTCAAGGCCCTGGAATCCGAGGGGGTCGAATTCATCTTCGGCATCCCCGGCGAGGAGAACCTCGATCTGCTCCACTCGCTGAAGGACTCCCCGATCCGCCTGATCCTCACCCGCCATGAGCAGGCCGCCGGCTTCATGGCCGCCACCTACGGCCGCCTCACCGGCACCACCGGGGTGTGCATGGCGACCCTCGGCCCCGGCGCCACCAACCTGGTGACCGCCGCCGCCTACGCCCAGCTCGGCGCCATGCCGATGCTGATGATCACCGGCCAGAAGCCGATCAAGGCGAGCAAGCAGGGAGAGTTCCAGATCGTCGAGGTGGTCGACATGATGCGCCCGCTGACCAAGTACACCCGGCAGATCGCCAGCGCCCACAACATCCCGGCGCGGGTCCGCGAGTCGTTCCGCCGCGCCGAGGAGGAGCGCCCCGGCGCGGTGCACCTGGAGCTGCCCGAGGACGTCGCCCGCGAACGCAGCGACGCGCAGGTGATCGCACGCAGCGAGGCCGAGCGGCCGACCGCCGCGGTGTGCGCCATCGCCGCCGCGCGCGAGAGCATCGAACGGGCGCGCCACCCGCTACTGTTGATCGGCGCCAGCGCCAACCGCCGCGACCGCGGCGGCGCGCTGCTCGCCTTCGTCGACCGCACCGGCATCCCGTTTTTCAGCACGCAGATGGGCAAGGGGGTGATCGACGAGCGCCACCCGCTCTTTCTCGGCAACGCCGCACTCTCCGGGGAGGACTACCTGCACCGCGCCATCGAGGCGGCCGACCTGATCATCAACGTCGGCCACGACGTGGTCGAGAAGCCCCCCTTCATCATGGGCGAGAGCTGCGCCGAAGAGCTCGCCGGGACCGCCCTGGAGGGGGCCGGCGGTGCCGGCTCGGCGCGGGTGATCCACGTCAACACCATCGCCTCCACGGTGGACGCGGTCTACCACCCCCACCAGGAGGTGATCGGCGACATCGCCGACGCCATCGCCCGCCTCACCGCGGTGGTGGAGCCCCAGCCGCACTGGGACTTCGGCCGCTTCATGACGGTGAAGGGCGCCCTCGACGCCCACCTGCAGGAGGGCGCCGACGACGGCCGCTTCCCGCTCTACCCGCAGCGGCTGGTGGCCGACGTGCGCCGGGCGATGCCGGAGGATGGCGTGATCGCACTCGACAACGGGGTCTACAAGATCTGGTTCGCCCGCAACTACCGCGCCTATCAGCCCAACACGGTGCTGCTCGACAACGCGCTGGCGACCATGGGCGCGGGGCTGCCCTCGGCGATCGCGGCGAAGATCGTCCACCCGGAGCGCAAGGTGATGGCGGTGTGCGGCGACGGCGGCTTCATGATGAACTCCCAGGAGCTGGAGACCGCGATGCGCCTGCGCCTCGACCTGGTGGTGCTGATCCTGCGCGACGACGCCTACGGCATGATCAAGTGGAAGCAGGCCAACATGGGCTTCGACGACTACGGCCTCGACTACGGCAACCCCGACTTCGTGCAGTACGCGCGCAGCTACGGCGCCGAGGGCCACCGGGTCGACTCCGCCGAGGCGCTGCGCCCGCTGCTCGAACACTGCCTGGCCCGCCCCGGCGTCCACTTGGTGGAGGCGCCGATGGACTACAGCGACAACGACCGCATCCTCAACCGCGAGATCAAGCGGCGCAGCCGGGAGATTTGAGGGGGGTGCCGCGACGTGCGGGAGCCTCGCAGGCTAGAATGAAGTAGCACCCAAGCGGCGGCGCCCCTCCAGAACTAAACGACAAACGCCTTCGACAATGCAGGACCTTCTGAATTTGATCAGGGCATGTGCGGAACAGAAACTCCTGTTTCTCCCGCACGCCGTACGACAGATGGCTCGGCCCGACCGAATGATCAGCACTCGGGAGATCCGAAAGGTCATATTCGAAGGCGAGATCATCGAAGACTATCCGGAGGATGCACGCGGCCACAGTTGCCTACTGCTCGGAAAAGGAGACGGAGACCGCACGCTCCATGTGGTCTGCTCGCCGAAAGACGAGTATTTGGCGATCATCACCGCTTACGTTCCCGACCCACACCAGTGGCGAGATAACTTCAGATCCAGGAGCCCAAAATGAAGTGCGTCTATTGCCAAGCGGAAATGGAAAAAGGCACTGTTCCGTTCCATATCGATCGAAACGGGGTTCACGTCAGCCTCGACGAGGTTCCGGCCTGGGTATGCCCCCAATGCGGCGAGTCGTATTTCGAAGAGCACGAAGTCGACGCAATGCAAACCTTGGTACAAACCGTGGAAGAGCAGTCACGGGCATTGGCGAAAACCGCATAGCGCAGATCTCGCCCGCTGCAACATCGAAACGCGGCCTCCTTTCTACCCCTTCACGCACACCACCTGCTTCAGCCGGTGGACCACCTCCACCAGATCCGCCTGGTCGGCCATCACCTGGTCGATGTCCTTGTAGGCACCGGGGATCTCGTCCACCACCCCCTTGTCCTTGCGGCACTCCACCCCGGCGGTCTGCGCCTCCAGGTCGCGGGCGGTGAACTGCTTCTTTGCCTGAGTGCGGCTCATCCTGCGCCCCGCCCCATGGGAGCAGGAGCAGAACGACTCGGCATTGCCCAGCCCGCGCACGATGTAGGAGCGCGCGCCCATCGATCCGGGAATGATCCCCAGCTCCCCCTCGCCGGCGCGGATCGCCCCCTTGCGGGTGACGTAGAGATCGGCGCCGAAGTGGTGCTCGCGGGCGACGTAGTTGTGGTGGCAGTTGATCGCCTCCCTGGTCACCTCGAACGGCGGCAACCGGCTGGCCAGCGCCTCCAGGATCAGCCGCATCATCTCGCGGCGGTTGACCATCGCGTACTCCTGCGCCCACTCCACCGCCGCCACGTAGTCGTCGAAGTGCGGATTGCCCTCACGGAAGTAGGCCAGATCGCGGTGCGGCAGGCTGCCCAGCTGCCCCTCCATGTCGCGCTTGGCCAGCTCGATGAAGTAGCGCCCGATCTGGTTGCCGACCCCGCGGCTGCCGGAGTGGAGCATCACCCACACCGCATCCGCCTCGTCGATGCACAGCTCGATGAAGTGGTTGCCGCCGCCGAGCGAGCCGAGCTGACGCACCCAGGT
This sequence comes from Endothiovibrio diazotrophicus, assembly GCF_054657215.1. Lineage (NCBI taxonomy): Bacteria > Pseudomonadati > Pseudomonadota > Gammaproteobacteria > Chromatiales > Thioalkalispiraceae > Endothiovibrio > Endothiovibrio diazotrophicus. The sequence continues at coordinate 66,312 of NZ_BAAHXB010000010.1, read as the reverse complement.
GACGAAACCGCGCTTCTCCTGCATCCGCCTGACCGCCGGGTGGCGTTCGATGATCGGCGCCAGGCCGACGTCCAGCGCGGTGATGGTGGAGCGCTTCACCGGATCGTGCTTGTGCATCTCGAAGCCCACCGGCACCGCCCGCTCGATCGCCCCGCGCACCTTGGTCAGGTTGTCGGGCAGCCGGTCGGCGGTGAGCGACAGGCGTAGCGCGTTCATCCCGCAGCCGATGTCGACCCCCACCGCCGCCGGGATGATCGCCCCGCGGGTGGGGATTACCGAACCGATGGTGGCGCCGATCCCCATATGCACGTCGGGCATCGCCGCCACGTGGGAGTGGATGAACGGCAGCTTGGCGATGTTGCGCAGCTGCTCCAGCGCGGACGCCTCCACCTCGTCGGTGTAGATCTTCACCGGCACCGCGCCGCCATCGAGTTGTTGCTTGATCGGCATGATCTCAATCCTCACTATGCGAACCGCCACCCCCGGCGACGGTCAAGCCACTCGCGTTCCCAGGTAGAGGAACGAGGTGACGCTGTAAAAGTACTCTCCCGCCGCGGCGCTTTCCGCCAGTTCATCGAGGAACCGCCGGTAATCGCCGCTGTCGAGACCGCCCTGCTCGACCAGCGCCGATCGAAGGAGGCGTCCGCGAACGGCAGTTCATCGACGAAGCGGTGGCGCACGAAGCGCGCCGTCGGATGCTCCCGGCGCGCCCGCACGACCGTTTGTTCCATCGCGTCGCAACCAACCAACTGCGAGCCCTCGCCCACGCAACTTGCCAGCAGGCCGAGGAGCGTCCCCGAACCACAACCGAGATCGAGCACCCGGTAGTCGCGCCCCGGCTCGATATCGAGCGCCGCGATGGCCTTGTCAAAAACCGCTTCCTTCATCGCTCCATCCCCGCGAAACGTAGCGACCCGGGCCCCATTGCCCGGGTCTCTCCCCTTCCCATCAACGGCTCAGACGTTGATCCGCACCGTCTCCTGCAACACCCCTTCGAGGCCGCCGAAGACGGTCAGCCGATCGACCTTCTCAGTCACCTTCTCCAGCACCTCCAGCTCCTTCAACCGACGCAGCGTCGGGTGCTCATCCATCAGCTTCGCGGTGTTGAGCAGCGAGCGGGTCGCCGCGGTCTCCTCGCGCCGCCGGATCACGTTGGCCTGGGCCACCTTCTCCGCCTCCACCACCTGATTGAGGATGGTGCGCATCTCGCCGGGCAGGATCAGGTCCTTCACCCCGACGCTCTCCAGCTTCAGGCCGTAGCCCTCCGCCGCCGCGGCCACCGCGCGGAACACCTCGCGGTCGAGCGCCTCCTTGGCGGTGAGCAGGGCGTCCAGGGTGCGCCCGCCGACGCTCTGGCGCAGCGCGAACTGGAGTTCGCGGTAGAGCCAGTCCACCGGGTTGCGCAGCCCCGCCCGCGCCTTCAGCGCATCGACCACCCGGTACTGCACCGCCAGGTTGAGCCGCAGGCTCACCGAGACTTCGCCTTCTGTTTGGGTTTCCCCAATCATGCGGATTCGAACCGCGGGCTTGAAAAGCCTTATCCGGAACGGACCCTTGCGGGCCCGTGAGAAGGGAGGACTCGAACCTCCTACCCGCCGCCCGTTAAGGCGGCTGCTCTACCCAAATGAGCTACCTCTCTGGTGTCGAAGTTCCGCCGACGCGCGGTACACGCCGCCGCAGCGCGGTGCGTGCCGGCCGGGGATGGTGAACCCGTGCCACGGTCACGCCGACGTCGCCTTCAACCTGGTGGGTCCGCCCCGCCCGACCGGGACGCGGCGAACACATCTCTACCCGTTCCATCGATGGAACGAACCCCCAAACGCAAAAGACCCCGGAACGGCGCGGCCGAACCGGGGTCTTCACCGGAAGGCCGTCACCGGGGACGCCTTCCGCGGGTGAGACGGGGCGTCAGGTGATCAAACGGGTATCCACACCGCCATTGGCGGCACGCACGGCGATGGCGCGAGCCATCGGCAGGCGAACCGGATAGGCGGGCTGTTTGATCGATTGGAACATGACGCTCTCCCGAAAAAATGGACGGTGGATGCGGCCTGAAGGGGCCGTCACCACACTCGATGGCGGGGTAGTATAGGGGCGAAGATCAAGAAGTCAACATCGATTTTCAAGATTCTTGTAAACTCGTTTTCACCCTTTTTCCCAAGCCATTTTCGGAGACTCCCCTGATGAGCGAACAGAGCATCGGCGCCCGCATCAAACTGGCGCGCCGCATGGCCGAACTCCCCACCCAGGCGTCGCTGCTCGAACAGATCCCGCACTGGAGCCCGTCGCGGCTCGGCAACTACGAGGCCGGCATCTCCTCACCCGGCCCCGACGATCTCCGCCTGATCGCCGCCGCCACCGGCGTCTCCCCCTGCTGGCTGATGTTCGGCGACGGCCCGATCCGCCCCAACGCCCGCGACCTGCAGGCGATCCGCCACCAGAACCTCTGCCACTTGGCCGAGGAGCGGAACCGCACACGGGGCGGACTGGCGCGTTTCGCCAGGAAACTGGGGATGGACCGGGAGGCGCTGGAGGGCCGAATGGAGAACCCGTTCCAGCCGGTGGACGACGAGCTGGCGCGGCGCTGCGAGGCAGCCGATGGGCGCACCGAGGGATGGATGGACGAGCAGCACGTCGAACACGACCCGCTCTGCCAAAGCTTCCCCGACGACCTGCGGGAGGTGATGGAACTCTACTCCGGCCTGACGTCGGAGAAGCGGAAGGCTGCGCTGGCGATGATACGAACGTTGGCAAAAGAGCTGGGAAAGATCTGACATCCCCCTGATCGGTACAATCTACTTAACACCCATCACCCAGCCACAAGGCCCGGCACTTCACAACCACCAGGAACTTCCATGTACGCCTACCACCCTGACACTGCCCCGGAGCCCGAAACGTGGCTCGAACTGGACAGGAGCGGCTCGACCTGATCACCGACTACGTGGCCGACAACGAGGAACTCCCCGAAGGCGCGCTGACCGGGCACGCCATCGCCCACATGGTGGTCGAAAACCAGATCGCGATGGACGTCGAAGCGGTGCCTGCCACCATCGGCCGACTGATTCGCCAAGGTCTTAACCGACACGAGGCCGTCCACGCCGTCGGCGCCGTGCTCCTCGATGACGTCTGGGATCTGGGGCAACATCCGGGCGCGTCGTGGAACCCCGCCTCCTACCGCAGACGCCTGGAAAAGCTGACCGCAAAACGGTGGCGGAAAGGGAAGTACTGAAACGCGGGGAACCGGCTTGCCCGTCTTTCCGCCTCAATGCCCCTTCCCGGAAGGCAAACTTACATCGAGCACCCGCACAGCGATCCGCCGCCGCTCTTCGTCGTCGAGCAACGCCTCCAACCGGCGCCTCAACGCCTCGGGCGAAGACGGCCGCTTTCCGCCGTATGTGGCGCCATCGGCCTGGCGCTGCGGGACTCGCTGAAGAACTTCGCCGCCGGCGTAATGCTGATCGTCTTCCGCCCGTTCAAGGCGGGCGACTTCATCGAGGCCGCCGGCACCATGGGAGATCAGTCGTAGGTCGTCGCTACCGCGGCGACGCGAACGGGGGCAGCGGAATCGGGGCGGGTCGTCACGTTCCGGTGGCTCCGTACCGCTCGGCCCGCTCGACCGGGTTTTCCCGGGAGAGCCTTCGTTCGCGTCGCCGCGGTAGCGACGACCTACGGGTCTCTGCGGGTACGGATGCCGACAGAGACGCTACCCAAACAGCTCCAACTGCTCCCCCGCCACCCGCTCGAACGACTCATCGAGAAAATGCAGCAACCCGTCGGCCACCGGCGCGAGCTGTCTTTCGAGGTAGTGGTCGTAGTCGATGGCACTCTCCCGCGCCTCCAGCGGTTCGGGGCCATTGACCGTGATCAGGTAACGGATCACCCGCCCGGGGCGTTTCAACTTCTTCGCCGCCTGAGCGTGGGGCGGCACGTTGCGCTGGTAGGACTCCAGCGGCTGGCGCAGCCGCTTGCGGTAGACCAGCTCGTCGTCCAGCTCTCCGCGCTTGAGCCGCGCCACCACATCGCGCACGTAGTCCCGCCACGGCTCGTCGAAGAACACCCGCCGGTAGAGTTCGCGCTGGAACCGCCGGGCCAGCGGGGTCCAATCGCTGCGCACGCTCTCCAGCCCCTTGAAGCGCACCTCCAGCTCCCCGGCGCGATTGCGCACGGTGCCGGCATAGCGCTTCTTGCTGCCGGTCTCGGCGCCGCGGATGGTGGGCATCAGGAAGCGCAGGAAGTGGGTCTCGAACTCGATCTCCAGGTGCGACGGAAGATCGAATTCGGCCGCGACGACATCGACCCAGTAGCGGTTGAGCCCCGCCGCCAGTTCGGCACCACGGACCCGCGCGCCGCCCTCTTCGATCCCCTCGCCGAGCAGCACGAAGAGCGAATCGGTGTCGCCGTAGATCACCGTCGGCCCCTGCGCCTCGATCCACGCTTGGCTCCGTTGCAGGATCCAGTGGCCACGGCGGGTGATGCTGCTCGCCAGCCGCGGGTCGTAGAAGCGGCAGCCCGGTGAGCCGAGCACGCCGTAGAAGGAGTTCATCAGGATCTTCACCGCCTGGGAGAGCGGCGGGTCGTCGTTGCGCTTGGCCTCCTCGCGCTTCGCCCACAATTCGGCGATCAGCTCCGGAAGGATGCTCCGCTCACGGGAAAAGGTGGCGCCGAGGAAGCCGGGGATCGGCGCCTCGCCGGGATCGGCGAGCCCCAGCGGGTCGATGCGGAAGGTGCGGATGATGCTCGGATAGAGGCTCTTGAAGTCGAGCACCAGGACGTTTCGGTAGAAACCCGGCCGGGAGTCCATGACGTAGCCGCCGGGGCTGGCGGTATCGAAGCGGCGCGCGCCGACGTCGAAGCCGACCCTCCCTGCGCGGTGCAGCCGCGGCAGGTAGAGGTGGTCGAAGGCGGCCACCGAACCGCCCTGACGGCCCAGCGCCAGGCCGGTCATGGCGGCGCGGCGCAGGGCGAAGTCGATCAGCCGGGCGTGGTCGAAGATCGCCTCCACCAGCCGGCAGTCCTCCAGGTTGTAGGCGGCCAGCGCCGGGCGGTCCTCGCGGTAGAGCCGCTCGATCTCGGCCACCTTGTCGCGACCGCTGTCGGTGATCAGCTTGTCGCGACCGAGCAGCTCACGCGCCACCGCGCCGAGGGCGAAGCTGTCGAAGCTCCAGAAGGCGGCCTTCAGGGTGTCGATGCCGTCGAGCACCACCCGGCCGGGGATCGAGGCGACCCGCGGCTGGCCGCTCTCACGGGGCTGGAGGATGGTGGCGATCTCGCCGCCGCGGCCGATGGAGAAGGGGATGCCGTAGTGGCGGCAGCGCCGCTCCAGCAGGTCGAGGTCGAAGTTGACCACGTTCCAGCCGAGGATCAGGTCGGGGTCCCTCGCCACCAACCGCTCGACGAAGGCGGCGAGCAGCGCCCGCTCGTCGGCACACCAGCGGATCGGCAGCTCACCCGGCCAGTCGGCGGCCTCGCCGCGGGTGAGGATCTCGGCGCGATCCGGGGCGCTCAGGGCGATCGAGATCACCTCCTCCGCCCGCCCCCGGGTCTCGATATCCAAACTGGCGTAGCGCAACTCGGGGGTGAACTCCGCAGGCCGCAACCGCGGGCGGAGCAGCTCCAGATATCCGTCGCGCGCCACCGCCTCGCCGTTCACCGTCATCGGCGCGGCGATGAAGCGCTCCATCAGGAAGCGGTCGTGGGGGCGCACGTCGGACTCGCACAGCGCCCCCGCCGGCAACCGCTCGCGCAGCCGCTGCAGTCCGCGCTGGGCGCGGAAATAGAGACCGTCCACCGGCGCGCCGTCGAGGGTGGCCAGTGCCAGCGAGCGGCGCTCGCAGCCCGACTCCGAGACCGGCGGCGCGTCGGCGGGAATGAAGCAGACCGCCTCCTCGCCGGGATAGAGCAGACGCAGCGGCCCCTGCGGCGAATGGGCCCAATAGCACAGCTCCACGCCCTGCGGGGTATCGCGCCAGTGGCGGGTGAGGAGGAAGGCGGTGAAGGTGGACACGGCGCAGAGGATAACAGGGCGGGAACGGCGAAAGCCGTCCATACTTCAACACTCCGTCCGGCCGATCGACACGGATCTGCCGGCGACGATCCGCCGAGCGGGAGTACTGAAGATTGGGCGGCCCCGGGGACGGGCCGCATCGACCACGAGCCAGAGGATTTCCCCCACGATGAAGGGCGACATTCGCGTCGTGACCGGCGAGGCCGAGGGGCTGCCGGAGACGCCGAGCCACCTGCGCGACAAGCCGGAGCGCTATCGCACCCTCTACCGCCTGCTCAAGGAGCTGCTCGCCTCCGAGCGTCTGGGCGGGCTGTTCGCCGATTTCCACGCGGTGGTCGGGGTGCCGGTGGCGATCCTCGATCTCGACGGCAACGTGCTCGCCTCCTCTCGCTGGCAGCGCATCTGCACCGAGTTCCACCGCGCCACCGGCGGCACCCGCGAGCGCTGCATCGAGAGCGACACGGAACTCGCCAACCAGTTGCAGGCGGGGCGCGAATTCACCCTCTACCGCTGCCGCAACGGGCTCACCGACTGCGCCTCGCCGGTGATCGTCGACGGCCACCACATCGCCAACCTGTTCATCGGCCAGTTCCTGCTGCAGACCCCCGACCCCGACTTCTTCAGCCGCCAGGCGGCCGAGTTCGGCTTCTCCCTCGACGACTACCTGGCCGCGCTCTCCGAAGTGCCGGTGGTGAGGGAGACGCGGGTGCCGACGATCATGGCCTTCCTGGTCCACTTCGCCCAGCTGATCGCCTCGCTGGCCCTGGAGCGGCTGGAAGCGCACCGCCACGCACACGACGCCGAGGAGGCGCGCGCCGCCCTGCAGCGGGCCCACCAGGAGCTGGAGGAGCGGGTGCGCGAGCGCACCGCCGACCTGCAGGAGAAGGCCCGCCAACTGGCCGCCGAGGTGGCTGAACGGCGCAAGGCGGAGGATTCGCTGACCGAGGCCCAGCGGCTCGCCCACCTCGGCAACTGGGAGCTCGACCTGATCGGCAACCACCTCCGCTGGTCGGACGAGATCTACCGCATCTTCGAGATCGACCCGTCCCGTTTCGAGGCCTCCTACGAGGCGTTCCTCGCCACCATCCACCCCGACGACCGGGGGGCGGTCGACCAGGCCTTCCGCGACTCGGTGGAGCGCCACGCCCCCTACGAGATCGTCCACCGCCTGCGCATGGCCGACGGCCGGGTGAAGTATGTGCGCGAACGCGGCCGCACCCTCTACGAGGAGGGGCGCGCGGTGCGCTCGGTGGGCACCGTGCAGGAGATCACCGCCGAGCGGGAGGCGGCCGAGGCGCTGCGCCGGGCGAAGGAGGAGGCGGAGGGGGCCAACCTGGCGAAAAGCGAGTTCCTCGCCACCATGAGCCACGAGATCCGCACCCCGATGAACGCCATCCTGGGGATGGCGGAGCTGCTGGAAGAGAGCGCCCTCGACGAGGAGCAGCGCAAGTACGTGGCGGTGTTCCAGCGCGCCGGCAACACCCTGCTGGAGCTGATCAACGACATCCTCGACCTCTCCAAGGTGGAGGCCGGCCAGTTCGAACTGGACCACACCCCCTTCGACCTCCCCGCCCTGGTCGAGGGGGCGGCGGAGATCCTCGCCCTGCGCGCCCGCGAGAAGGCGCTCGAGCTGGAGGCGCGGATCGACCCGGCGGTGCCGCGCTACCTGCTCGGCGACGCCAAGCGGCTGCGCCAGGTGCTGGTCAACCTCCTCGGCAACGCCATCAAGTTCACCCACCGGGGCCGAATCGGCGTGGAGGTAAAGATCGAGCGCAGCGAACCCACCGGCACCCGGCTGCGCTTCGAGGTCTCCGACACCGGCGACGGCATCGACGCCGACAAGCTGGAGACGATCTTCCAGCCCTTCACCCAGGCCGACTCCTCGGTCACCCGCCGCCACGGCGGCACCGGTCTCGGGCTGACCATCTGCCGGCGCCTGGTGGAGATGATGGACGGGACGATCCGGGTGGAGAGCGAGCCAGGCATCGGCAGCCTGTTCACCTTCACCGCATACTTCCCGCTCGCCTCGCTGATCCCCGAGGAGCAGGTCGCCGGCGACGACGACGAGCAGCTGCGCGGCACGCGGGTGCTGCTGGTCGACGACAACGCCACCAACCGGGCGATCTTCGGCGAGATGCTGGAGAAGAGCGGCTGCCGGGTCCACGCGGTGGCCGACTGCCGCAGCGGTTTCGCCGAGCTGCGCCGCGCACTGGCTGCCGACGAGCCGTACCAACTGGCGATCCTCGACTACCACATGCCGATCCACGACGGCCTGCACATGGTGGAGGAGCTGCGCGCCGCCCCCGACCTCGGCGCCCTGCCGGTGATCATGCTCAGCTCCGACGACCGTCGCGAGGTGCTGGTGCGCGCCCGCGAGCTGAACCTGCGCTACCTGATCAAGCCGATCAAGCGGCGCGACCTGCTAAGCGCGGCGGGGCGGGCGCTGGCGGAGTGGCGGCAGACCGACGGAGTGGCCGGCGGCGGGCCGCTGCGCATCCTGCTCGCCGAGGACTCGGAGGACAACGCCATCCTGGTGCGCGCCTTCCTCAAGGAGAGCGGCCACACCCTGGAGGTGGTGGAGGACGGCAAGCAGGCACTGGCCCGCGTCCAGGCCGCGCCCTTCGACCTGGTGCTGATGGACATGCAGATGCCGGTGATGGACGGCTACGCCGCGACCCGCGCGATCCGCCGCTGGGAGCGCGAGCAGGGGCGCCGGCCGCTGCCGATCCTCGCGCTCACCGCCTACGCCCTGGAGGGCGACGACCGCAAGAGCCTGGAGGCGGGCTGCGACGACCACCTGACCAAGCCGCTGAGCAGACGCAAGCTGCTGGAGAGCGTCGCCCGTTATCAGCGGAGCGGCTGAGCACGGCGATCGGACGCCGTTTTCCAGCACGAAGGACGGAGAGGAAGTAGGGTGGACAAGCGACGGCGCATCCACCCTACGGCCGCCCCCATCCCGTCGGCAAATCGGCGATAATGGCCCCCCGCCACCACCCCCATACCGATCCCATGTTCGGACTCTTCGACCGCCGCCCACTGCTCAACCCCACCTCCCGCGACTGGCTGTTCGACGCCTTCGGCTGGGCCCTCGAGCACTTCGACGCCACGCTGTTTCGCGACCACACCGTGCTGGTCCAGCCCAACAACCGCTTCTTCCCCGGCCGCGCCGACAGCGCCGACGGCATGGCCGAGCTGATCCTCGAACGGGTCAAGGGCTACGCCGGCCTCGGCCACTGGCCGACCCGCGCCGCCAGCGCCGACCGTTGCCCCACGACGGCCCCCGGCGAGGTCGTGCTCGATCCCCGCCGCCGCGCCGACGGCACGGTCGACCCCGGGATCGACGAAGGCGCCCGCCTGCCGATCCCCTACCACCCGCAGCAGCTCAACCGGCCCGAGGGGATCATCGCCACCTTCGCCCACATCCTCGCCCACTACCTGGGCCAGACCGCCGGCGAGGCGCCTCCCGGCGGCGCCGACTACTGGCCCCAGGCCACCGAGGTGCTGGCGATCTACCTCGGCTTCGGCCTGATGTTCGCCAACAGCGCCTACACCTTCCGCGGCGGCTGCGGCAGCTGCCACAACCCGCTCAGCGAGCGCGCCGCCAGCCTCACCGAGAACGAGGCCACCTATGCACTGGCGCTGTTCGCGGTGCTCAAGGGGATCCCCGACGGCGAGGTGACCGGCCACCTCAAGGGCCACCTGCGCGGCTTCTATCGCCGCGCGGCGAAGGAGATCCGCGGCAACGACGAGGGGCTGGCGCAATTGCGGGAGATGACCAGCGCCCACTGAACCGCTCGCCCGCAGCGGTCTTTTTTCATCCGCTTCACCGTGGTGTAAAGTCACCGCTCCCCATCGATTCCGCCAAGGGCGTGCGCCATGAACCCGGTCTTTCTCACCCGCGTGGTGCTGCGCAACTACAAAAGCATCGGCTACTGCGACACCCGCCTACGCCCACTAACCTACCTGGTGGGTGCCAACGGTTCCGGCAAGAGCAACTTCCTCGACGCCCTCCACCTCGTCCGCGACGCCCTGGCCGGCTCCCTCGACAACGCCTTGAACGAGCGCGGTGGGCTGGCGGAGGTGCGCCGCCGCTCCAGCGGCCACCCCACCCACTTCGGCATCCGCCTCGAATTCACCCTCGCCGACGGCAAGCAGGGCCACTACGCCTTCAAGATCGGCGCCCTGTCCGGTGGCGGCTACGAGGTCCAGAACGAGGAGTGCGTCATCGACGGCATCGGCAAGGGGCCGTTCTACCAGATCGAGCGGGGGAAGTTGCGCCGGAGCAGCGAGAGCGCCTTTCCCGCGGTCACCGCCGACCGCCTGGCGCTGGTCGCCGTCTCCGGCCTGGAGGCCTTCCGGCCGCTGTTCGACGCCTTCACCGCGATGGGTTTCTACAACCTCAACCCCAAACTGATCCGCGAACTGCAGAAACCCCAGGACGGCCGTCTGCTGAAATCGGTGGGCGAGAACGTCGCCAGCGTGATCGGCCACCTGGAGCGGGTCGCACCGTCCCGGATCGAGACGATCCAGGAGTACCTGCGCATCGTCGTGCCAATGGTCCACGGTGTGGAACGCAAGCAGATCGGGCCGATGGAGACCCTGGAGTTCCGCCAGGAGATGTCCGGCGCCCAACACCCCTGGAAGTTCCTCGCCCAGAACATGTCCGACGGCACCCTGCGTACGCTGGGCATCCTCACCGCACTGTTCCAGGGCAACCAGGACTACGCCCCCTCGCTGGTCGGCATCGAGGAGCCGGAGACGGCACTCCACCCGGCGGCCAGCGCCGCCCTACGCGAGGCGCTGACCCGTGCATCGGAGGAGACCCAGGTGATCGTCACCAGCCACAGCCCGGATCTGCTCGACGACCACGACATCGACGCCGACTCCCTGCTGGCGGTGGTCTCCGAAGGGGGGGAGACGCGCATCGCGCCCCTGGACGGCGCCTCACTCACCGCCATGCGCGACCACCTCTTCTCTGCCGGCGAGCTGCTGCGCCTCAACCAGCTCGCGCCCGATCCCGACCTCCTCGCCGAGCAGGATCAAAAGCAGAGCGACCTGTTTGGAGACTCCCGCCCTTGATCCCGGTGGCGACCATCGTCGAGGGCGGCGGCGAGGTCTCCGCCCTGCCGACGCTGCTGCGCCGCCTGAACCAGTGGCGCACGCCCGAACACTACGCCCGGGTACTGCCACCGATCCGCGTCCGCCGGGATCGTTTTCTGCACAAGGACGAGGAGTTCCGCCGCCGCCTGCTGCTGGCCGCCGCCAAGTGCGGCGAGGCGGGATGGGTGCTAGTGCTGCTCGATGCCGACGACGACTGCCCCGCCGAGCTGGGCCCCGAGACCCTGCGGCGGGCGCAATCCCTGCTGCCCCACCGCGCCGTCTCGGTGGTGTTGGCCAACCGGGAATTCGAGGCGTGGTTCATCGCCGCCGCCCCGTCGCTGGACGGAAAACGGGGTTTCTCGTTCGAACGGAGCGAAGCGGTCGACGCGGAGAGCCCGCGGGATGCCAAGGGGTGGCTCGCCGCACGCATGGCCGGCAACTCCTACCGGCCGAAGACCGACCAACCCGCCTTCGCCGCGCTGATGGACCTGCAACAGGCCCACGACGGCAGCCGCTCGTTCCGCAAGCTCTGCGACGAGTGGTCCCGGCAGACTGACCTCCTTGCCGCGTCGAGGCAATCCCCTGCGGAACCTCCCCGGGAGACGCCATGACACTCCAACCGGCCGGCGAAGGAATCTGGACCTACGAGGGGGAGACGGTGAGCTTCTACGGCTTTCCCTTCCCCACCCGCATGACGGTGGTCCGGCTGGCGGACGGCGGGCTGTGGATCCACTCGCCGGAGCGGATCGGCGACGGCCTGCGCGAGGCGCTGGCCGGACTCGGCGAGGTGCGCCACCTGGTCTCCCCCAACAAGCTCCACCACCTGTTCCTGGCGGAGTGGCTGGCGGCCTACCCCGAGGCGACCAGCTGGTCCTCCCCCGGCCTGCGCGAGAAGCGCGGCGACCTGCGCTTCGACGCCGAACTGGAGGAGCGGCCCCCACCCGCGTGGGCGGCAACCCTCGACCAGACGATCTTCCGCGGTAGCCCGGCGATGGAGGAGGCGGTGTTCCTCCACCGCCCGTCGCGGACCCTGATCCTCACCGACCTGATCGAGAACTTCGACCCCGCCACCCTGAGCCGCCCTCAACGGCTGCTCGCCCGTTTTGCCGGCATCCTCGCCCCCCACGGGAGGATGCCCGTCGACTGGCGGGTGAGCTTCCGCCTGGGCAGCCGGCAACGGGCGCGGGAGTCGCTGGCGCGGATCCTGGAGTGGGAGTTCGAGAACATCGTGCTCTCCCATGGGCGGTGCGTCCGCGGCGGGGGCAAGGCGTTCTTCGAACGGGCCTTCCGCTGGCTCGGCTGACGCCGCCGCGACCGCCGATTCACCGAGCACCGGGAGGCGCACGCCTCACCGTAGGTCGGCGCTACCGCGCCGACGCAAACGGAAGCAGCGGGGTTTGGACCGGGAAGGTCTTCCGGAACGCCACTCGCACTCGGATGGCACCGCACAAGATTTACCGATGGTGCCTCCGTTCGCGTCGGCGCGGCAGCGCCGACCTACGGCTCCATTTGGTATCGATTCACGACAACCGGAAGCGTGGAGGGAATCCATCCCGTCACAACAAGAGAATCGACGTCCACCGCAGGGGGGCGACAAGAGATACCGGCTGACTACGGCAGGAAATCGGGCATCCCGCCATTCACCGCCAGGACCGCCCGCTGAACCCCCTTGACGACATTCGCCCACGCCTCGTCCGCGTCTTCCCACTGGGTGACCGGTATTCCTTCCTCCGGCACGGCCTGGAGTTCGCCGAAAGGCGCCTCCTGCCAGGTGGCGTCGGGGCGGAGGATCACCGGCACCACCCGCGCGTCGCCGGCCCGATGGCGCTCCATCGCCCGATTCACCTCTTTCCCCCAACAATAATCGGAGGCGATGAAATCGGAACTGACCAGCAACAGGATCACGTCAGCCTCTTCCAGGTTGCGATCGATCTCCGCTTCCCACGCCTCGCCGGGCGGGATGTCCCGGTCGTGCCAGGTGCGGATCTTCCCGCTGCGCTGCAACGGCTTCAGGCGCTTGTGCAATTGATCGACCAACGCCCGATCTTCGTGGGCATAGGAGATGAACAGCAACGGGGCACCCTCCCTATCCGCGGAGCGCATCGCCCGGGAACGGCGAACCTGCGACACCTCCGGCTGTCTCTCCCGAAACTCCATCGGCATTCCTCCCAGCAGCTCACTCAGCGGAAAGCGCCCATGGCGGCAGGTGTAGACCGGCTCCCCCGCCGCCTCCAACGCCAACAGGTCACGAAACGCGGCGCGACGCCGGGTGTCGTAGAGCGCGCCCGGCAACACCACCCACTCGTCGAAACGGAGCTTGGGCATCCGTTTCAGCATCCCCATCACCTGATCGTGAAGGGCGGCGAAGTAACGCCCCGCCTGAGCACCGCTCACCCGCAGCGAGAGGCGCCGGTCGTGGTAGTCGGCCTGGATCAGCGCCTCGGCCTCCCCGTCTGCGCCGGTCAGCCGAACGCCCTGCTGCCACACCAGCTCACCGGCGATCTCGTGGTGGCGCTGGACGATCAGGGCGGGCATCAAGTGACGAGGCAGCAACCCCTCGAAGTCGAAATCGAAGGCCATCGCCCCCGCCCCGCCGAAGGCCAGCTCCGCCGGCTGGTCCGAGGGCAGCAGATCGGGGATCACCACGGTGGCGCGATCCTCCGGCAGGCGGTAGCAGAGCTGGAACTGCTCCATGGCGTCGATGATGAAGCGGCACTTGTCCGGCGGATACTCCAGCCGGTTGCCCAACTCGTCGACCACCGGCTTGGCCTGGAGCAGGCGGATGATCTCCCCCTCGGTCATGCGTCCCTGGCGACTGGCGTTGGCGTAGAGCAGGGTGTAGACGCCGTAGGTGAGCCAGCGGGGGTTGAGCACGTAACCGTCCAACCATTCGATCTGACGGAAGTGGACGATCACCCCCAGCTTGTCCAACAGATCCAGCAGCCAGGCACGATCCAGATCCCCCTCGGCGACCACCCCGTGGCGCTCGCACAGCGCCTCGAACTCCGTGCGAGCGAGGAAGGTGCGCTGTGCACTCTCCTCGCCGCGCAACGCCTCCAGCACCGCGGCGTGGGCGGTGGGGAAGTGTACTTGATGGGTCCCCACGCCTTGGAGCTGCGCGATGAAGTCCCGCAGAAAAACCTCGTAGTCGGGACGGAACCGATCCTGCTCGACACAGGAGAGCGGATAGAAACCGACGATATTGGAATAACGCTCCCGCAGCCGCTGCATGTCCAGATGGACCGGCGCCTGGTCCACCTTGTTGCCCACCAGCAGCACCGGCGCCTCGGCACCGAAGGCGCGCACGTGCTCCAACCAATACTCCGCCTGCTCGTTGCCGGGGACGTCGGTACGACCGTCCAGCACCACCACGTAGACACAGCGCTCGCGAAGAAAAAACTGATGGGTGGCGTGGGCCATCACCTGACCGCCGAAGTCCCACAGCAGCGCCTTGATCTCGGAACCGGGCAGCGGCCACTCGCGGATGGCGATACCGGGGGTCATCTTCTCCTTGCCCGCCACCACCGCCTCGCCGTGCAGACGGCGAATCACCGAGGTCTTGCCGGCGGCACCGTAACCGATGAAGAGCGCCCGCACCCGATTGAGGGGGGTCACCAAATTCCTATCGCGTATCGCCTTGAGGTAAGCGTTGGTTTTCTCAGGGGGCTGGGCCAGTAGTTCCTTGGAGAGTTCGACACTCCGACGTATCACCTCCGGATCCCATGGGCGACCGGCGACCCGATCCTCATACCACTCCGCCCAGTAGTCGAAGCCGCTACCCAGGGCACGGAGGGAGATCATGAATTCCGCGTGAAGGGAGGAGAGTTCGGGCAGGATAGGGCAGGGTGCGGCGAGATAAGCGGCTACGTCACTGTCCGGGGCAAGACTTACGAGTTCGGGGAGCAATGCTGACGCGGCGGCGTCGGCGGCGGCGTCGGCGGCGGCGGCGGCGGCGTCGGCGGCGGCGTAGGCGGCGTAGGCGGCGTCGGCGGCGGCGTCGGCGGCGGCGTCGGCGGCGGCGGCGTAGGCGGCGTAGGCGGCGGCGGCGGCGACGGCGGCGTCGGCGGCGGCGGCGGCGGCGGCGGCGGCGTAGGCGGCGTCGGCGGCGGCGGCGGCGGCGTAGGCGGCGTCGACGGCGGCGTCGGCGGCGGCGGCGTAGGCGGCGTCGGCGTAGTGTCCCCAGGCCACCTGCATGCCCCGGAGCACTGCCAGCAAGTGCTTCTCACGCCATTCCGCCGGCCAAAACCAAAGGAACGGCCCGCCGTCCCGACGCTCCTTCGCCAACACCGGCAATGCCCGCAGCGCGGCGCGTGCCGCAAACGCCACCACCAATCCCCGCGGCAGGCCTTCCAACCGCTGGCGGACCTCCTCTCGAAATGCTCCGCGATCCAATGTCCGCTCCTTGCCTACGTTCATCCGGGCGGCGCGCCGACAACCCGCTTCGCCCTGCCCTGACTGATCTTCCGAATCCATCACGACCGGCGATGCGATAGTGCTCGGCGCGAAACGTCCCTTAATTGAGGCCACCGCACCCCGTAGGGCGGATTAGCGATAGCGTAATCCGCGGGGAACGAAGGCGCCTACGCCGGAATCGGCTCCGATCCGGCGGATTACGCGATCATCAACCGCTCTGCATTTCAGAGGCGAGGCGTGAAACTCCGCGTCCACCCCCCGTCGAAGTCGTATTACCGGATCGCACGGGGATGCAACTTCCGCGCTCCGGTCAGCGTGGGACGTTCCATTCGGACAGTACGACACGAGATTTTGCTTCGTTGCCCCCGTTTGCGTCGCCGCGGTAGCGGCGACCTACGGTTCCTATCTCAGGCGCCGTGCCAGCCGGATCGACAGTGCCGCCGAAAGATTTGCGACGACCGCTGGACACCCTATTCCAGCCACTATGCGGGGCGATCGAACCCCTCACGGGCCCGCTCGACCTCTGCCCGGGTCACACACCCCGCCACATGATCATTGACCAACCCCATCGCCTGCATGAACGCATACACCGTGGTCGGCCCGACGAACTTCCACCCCCGCTTCTTCAACTCCTTGGAGAGCGCCACCGATTCGGCGGAGGTGGAGGCGGTCTGCGGTTCGGCAAGCGTCGCAGGACTAGGCTCGTAGCCCCAGATGAAGGCGGCCAGGGAGCCCTCCCGCTCGACCAGTTCGCAGGCCCGCTGGGCGTTGTTGATCACCGCCTCGATCTTGCCGCGGTGGCGGACGATGCCGGCGTCCTGGAGCAGGCGTTCGACGTCGCGCTGGTCGAAAGCGGCGACCCGTTCGAAGTCGAAATGGTGGAAGGCTGCGCGGAAGTTCTCGCGCTTGGCGAGGATGGTGCGCCAGCTGAGGCCGGACTGGAAACTCTCCAGGCAGAGCTTCTCGAACAGCCGCCGGTCGTCGGCGACCGGGAAGCCCCATTCGGTGTCGTGGTAGGCGAAAAACTCCGGGGCGGCGGAGCACCAGTGGCAGCGCGGCCGGCCGTCGGGTCCCTCGGTGGTGGTGGTCATGGCCCTATCCTTTTTGGGAGGTTGCGGAATGGGCTCCCAGCGTACAAAAATTTGCTGCCGTTGGCCGGCTTTTTCCGCTTGGTTCTTTCCTGCGCAACAAGCGTAGCGGGTCCATCAAAGACAGTGTTGCCGCGATAAATCCCGCTGCCTACATCCGATGGGCACGTCGCCCTGCTCCTTTGCCCATCCTACCGAATGCCGCTGGCTCCACGTTTGACGGGCAGTGTCATATACGACACTATCAATCAATGGGCATCCGCGACAAAATCCTCACCAAAATGCGCAACAACCCGCGCGACTGGCGAATCGAGGATCTGAAGTCGATTGCCCGCCACCACGGCGTCGACTGGCGCAACGAGGGTGGCAGCCACCATGTTTTCTCGTTTCCCGGCGTTGAGGAGGACCTGTGCGTTCCCGCTCACCGTCCGATCAAACCGGTCTACGTGCGTCGCTTCGTGGCGCTGATCGACAAAGTGGAGAAACTGCGGTCATGAGCGAAATCGTCGTCCCCCATGTGGATCCACCCTATCCGTTCGAGGCCTACCCCCATTGGGTGGAGCCGCTCTCCGAAGAGGATGGAGGGGGTTATCTGGTGACCTTTCCCGATCTCCCCGGCTGCATCTCCGACGGCGAGGATGAGGCGGAGGCGGTCGCCAACGCCCGCGACGCCTTTTCCGCCTGGGTGTCGGCGCGGGCGCAGATGGGCAAGCCGATTCCCAAGCCGACCCGTCATGGCGAGTCGGCGGAGCCGGTGCGGATGATGCAGCGGCTGCCTCGCAGTCTCCACGCCAGTCTGGTGGCCAGGGCGAAGGCGGAGGGGACGTCGCTGAATACGCTGGTGACGATGTTGTTGGCGGAGGGGTTGGGTCGGCACGAGCGCCACGACTGAGGGTGGGTCGCGCCGAATCCGGCCGCGCGGCATGGAGCGATCGGATGCGCTCCAGCAACCCCACGCCCGCTGCTTCCGTTCCGTCGGGGCGGTAGCCCCGACCTACATGCCCCAATTTAGGCGCCACTTGCCGCCGACCACGAAAAAGGGGCCGAACGGCCCCTTTTTCGTGGTCGGCGGCAAGTGGCGCCTATTCGTAACGCACCTCGGCGATCTCGTACTCGCGCACCCCGCCCGGCGCCTGCACCGCGGCGATGTCCCCCTCCTCCTTGCCGATCAGGGCGCGGGCGATCGGCGAGCTGATCGAGATGCGCCCCTGTTTGATGTCGGCCTCGTCCTCGCCCACCAACTGGTAGGTCATCTCCTCGTCGCTCTCCACATCCACCAGGTCGACGGTGCAGCCGAAGATCACCTTGCCGTTGGCGTTGACCGCGGTGGGGTCGATGATCTGGGCGTTGGAAAGCTTCGCCTCCAGCTCCTTGATCCGCCCCTCGATGAAGCCCTGCTGCTCGCGGGCGGCGTGGTACTCGGCATTCTCCTTGAGATCGCCGTGGGCGCGCGCCTCGGCGATCGCCTGGATCACCGCCGGGCGCTTGACCCGCTTCAACTCTTCCAGTTCGGTGCGCATCATCTCGGCACCGCGTACGGTCAGAGGTACCTTGCTCATCTATGCCAACTCCCCATGCAGATCCTGTAGTCGATAGACGGCGGTCCGATCGAAGCCGCCGAAGGCCAGCGCGGCAGCCTCGGCGCCGGCGATGGTGGTGGTGTAGGTCACCTTGTGCTGCAGGGCGAAGCGGCGGATGTCGAAGGAATCCGAGATCGCCTGCTTGCCCTCGGTGGTGTTGATGATCATCGAGAACTCGTCGTTCTTGATCATGTCCACCGTGTGCGGGCGCCCCTCGGCCACCTTGTTGACCGCCGCGCAGGGCACTCCCCCCGCCTCCAGCACGGCGGCGGTGCCGCGGGTGGCGACCACCTCGAAGCCCTGCGCCACCAGCTTGCGCGCCACCTCGACGGCGCGCCGCTTGTCCGCCTCGCGCACGCTGATCAGCACCTTGCCGGCGGTGGGCAGCTTGGCACCGGCGCCCCACTGGGCCTTGGCGAAGGCCTCGCCGAAGGTGCGGCCGACGCCCATCACCTCGCCGGTGGACTTCATCTCGGGGCCGAGCAGCGGGTCGACGCCGGGGAACTTGATGAACGGGAAGACCGCCTCCTTCACCGCATAGTACGGCGGCTCCACCTCGCGGGTCACCCCCTGCTCGATCAGGCTCCGGCCGGTCATGCAGCGGGCGGCGATCTTGGCCAGCGGCTGGCCGGTCACCTTGGAGACGAAGGGCACCGTGCGCGAGGCGCGCGGGTTCACCTCCAGCACGTAGATGCGGCCCTGCTGGATGGCGAACTGGGTGTTCATCAGGCCGACCACCCCGAGCCCCTTGGCCATCGCCGCCACCTGCTTGCGCAGCTCGGCCTTGGCCTCGTCGGTGAGGGTGTAGGTGGGCAGCGAGCAGGCGGAGTCGCCGGAGTGGACGCCGGCCTGCTCGATGTGTTCCATGATGCCGCCGACGATGACGTTCTCGCCGTCGGAGACCAGATCGACGTCCACCTCGATCGCGTCGTCGAGGAAGCGGTCGAGCAGCACCGGCGAATCGTTGGAGACCTGCACCGCCTCGCGCATGTAACGGCGCAGATCCTCCTCCTGGTAGACGATCTCCATCGCCCGGCCGCCGAGCACGTAGGAGGGGCGCACCACCAGCGGGTAGCCGATCTCCTCGGCCAGCTTGACCGCCTGCTCCGCCTCCACCGCGGTGCGGTTCGGCGGCTGCAGCAGGCCGAGCCGGTCGAGCAGCTTCTGGAAGCGCTCGCGGTCCTCGGCCAGGTCGATGGAGTCGGGGGTGGTGCCGATGATCGGCGCGCCGGCCGCCTCCAGCGGGCGGGCCAGCTTCAGCGGGGTCTGGCCGCCGTACTGCACGATCACCCCCTTGGGGTTCTCGACGTGGAGGATCTCCAGCACGTCCTCCAAGGTGAGCGGCTCGAAGTAGAGACGGTCGGAGGTGTCGTAGTCGGTGGAGACGGTCTCCGGGTTGCAGTTGACCATGATCGTCTCGTAGCCGTCCTCCCGGCAGGCCTGGGCGGCGTGGACGCAGCAGTAGTCGAACTCGATGCCCTGGCCGATGCGGTTGGGGCCGCCGCCGAGGACCACGATCTTCTCGCGCTCGGTGGGGTGCGCCTCGCACTCCTCCTCGTAGGTGGAGTAGAGATAAGCGGTGCTCGATGCAAACTCGGCGGCGCAGGTATCGACCCGCTTGTAGACCGGACGGATGCCGTGGTCGTGGCGCAGCTTGCGGAACCAGTCCTCGGAGACGCCGAGCAGCTTGGCCAGGCGGCGGTCGGAGAAGCCCTTGCGCTTGAGCATGCGCACGAACTCCTCGTCCATCCCCTCGCGGCCGAGCGATACCACCTCCTTCTCCAGCTCGACCAGCTCCTCGATCTGCACCAGGAACCAGGGGTCGATCTTGGAGAGGTCGTGGATCTCATCCACCGAGAGCCCGACGCGGAAGGCATCGGCGACGAACAGGATGCGCTCCGGGCCCGGTTCGCGCAGCTCATGCTTGATCGTCTCCAGCCCCTCCTCGTCCTCGGGGTGGATGCGCTCGTTGAGGCCGTCCCAGCCCATCTCCAGGCCGCGCAGCGCCTTCTGCAGCGACTCCTGCTGGGTGCGGCCGATGGCCATCACCTCGCCCACCGACTTCATCTGGGTGGTCAGCCGCGAATTGGCCCGGGGGAACTTCTCGAAGGTGAAGCGCGGGATCTTGGTCACCACGTAGTCGATCGACGGCTCGAAGGAGGCGGGGGTGACACCGCCGGTGATGTCGTTCTTCAGTTCGTCCAGGGTGTAGCCGATGGCCAGCTTGGCGGCCACCTTGGCGATCGGGAAACCGGTGGCCTTGGAGGCGAGCGCCGAGGAGCGGGAGACCCGCGGGTTCATCTCGATGATCACCATCCGGCCGTTCTCCGGATTGATGCCGAACTGGACGTTGGAGCCGCCGGTCTCGACGCCGATCTTGCGCAGCACCGCGATCGAGGCGTCGCGCAGGATCTGGTACTCCTTGTCGGTCAGGGTCTGCGCCGGGGCGACGGTGATCGAGTCGCCGGTGTGCACGCCCATCGGGTCGAAGTTCTCGATCGAGCAGATGATGATGCAGTTGTCCGCCTTGTCGCGAACCACCTCCATCTCATACTCCTTCCAGCCGAGCACCGACTCCTCGATCAGCAGCTCGTTGGTCGGCGAGAGGTCGAGGCCGCGCTCGCAGATCTCGACGAACTCCTCCTTGTTGTAGGCGATGCCGCCGCCGGAGCCGCCGAGGGTGAAGGAGGGGCGGATGATCGTCGGGAAGCCGATCTGCGCCTGCACCTGGAGCGCCTCCTCCAGGGAGTGGGCGATCGCCGAGCGGGGCTGCTCCAGACCGATCTCGGTCATCGCCTTGCGGAAGCGGTCGCGGTCCTCGGCCATGTCGATGGCGTCGGCCTTGGCGCCGATCATCTCGACGCCGAACTTTTCCAGCACCCCTTCGCGATCGAGGTCGAGCGCGCAGTTGAGCGCGGTCTGCCCGCCCATGGTGGGCAGCACCGCGTCGGGGCGCTCCTTCTCGATGATCGCCGCCACCGCCTTCCAGTGGACCGGTTCGATGTAGACCGCATCCGCGGTGCCGGGGTCGGTCATGATGGTGGCGGGGTTGGAGTTGACCAGGATCACCCGGTAACCCTCCTCGCGCAACGCCTTGCAGGCCTGGGCGCCGGAGTAGTCGAACTCGCACGCCTGCCCGATGACGATGGGACCCGCGCCGATGATGAGGATGCTGTTGATGTCTGTGCGCTTCGGCATTTAATTCATCCGCAAAAAGAAGAAGAGAGTCCGCAAATGAACGCGAATGAACGCGAATGCTTCCTCAGATCCTTACCGCGTCGTCATGTTTCCAGACGATACGGCGAATACCTAACTTCGGTGTACCGAAATTGAGCAAAAGCCCTACGCCCAATCCGGTCGCCCTCAGGTAGTTCATCACTTGGGACTCGTGGACTGGCGTCAATGCCGACACCGCCTTCAACTCCACGATCAAGCGATCCTCCACCACCAAATCGGCAACGTAGTTCCCTACCACGTTCCCTTTGTAAATCACATCCAACGGTTTCTGCCGCTCGAACCGAATCCCCTGCTCGAAAAACTCCGTGCAGAGCGCCCCTTCGTAAACCGATTCGAGAAACCCGCTTCCCAGCGTATTGCTCACTTCGTACGCCGCACCAATAACCCGCTCCGAAATCCTTTTCTTCTGATTCGCGTTCATTCGCGTTCATTTGCGGAAAAATCTTACTTCTTCTCCGCGATCAGCTCGATGAAATGGTCGAAGAGCGGCGCCACGTCGTGGGGGCCGGGGCTCGCCTCGGGGTGGCCCTGGAAGCTGAAGGCGGGCCGGTCGGTGCGGTGGATGCCTTGCAGGGAGCCGTCGAAGAGCGAGCGGTGGGTCGCCTCCAGGTTGGCTGGCAGGGTCGCCTCGTCCACCGCGAAGCCGTGGTTCTGGGAGGTGATCATCACCCGGCCGGTCGCCGAATCCTGCACCGGATGGTTGGCGCCGTGGTGGCCGAACTTCATCTTCACCGTCTTGGCGCCGCTGGCCAGGCCCAGCAACTGGTGGCCGAGACAGATGCCGAAGGTGGGGGTACCGGTATCGACGATGGTGCGGATCGCCTCGATGGCGTAGTCGCACGGCTCCGGATCCCCGGGGCCGTTGGAGAGGAACACCCCGTCGGGGTTCAGCGCCAGCACCTCGTCGGCCGGGGTCTGCGCCGGCACCACGGTGAGCCTGCAACCACGCTGGGCGAGCATGCGCAGGATGTTGCGCTTCACCCCGTAGTCGTAGGCGACCACGTGGTAGGGGCGCTCGGCGGGCACCGGGTGGGGGTCGCCGGCCAGCTCGTTCTCCAACCCCCACTCGCCCTGGTCCCACTCGTAACGCTCGGCGACGGTCACCTCCTTGGCCAAGTCCATCCCCTTCAGTCCGGGGAAGGCGCGGGCCGCCTCCAGGGCGGCCGTCTCGTCGATCTCCGCGCCGGCCACCAGGCAGCCGTTCTGGGCCCCCTTCTCGCGCAGGATGCGGGTCAGCTTGCGGGTATCGATGTCGGCGATGCCGACGATGCCGTGGCGGACGAGGTAGTCCGACAGCGACTCCTGGCTGCGCCAGTTGCTGTGCCGCCGCGGCAGATCGCGGATGATCAGACCGGCGGCGTGGACCGCGGAGGACTCCCCGTCCACCTCGGTCACACCGGTGTTGCCGATGTGGGGATAGGTAAGGGTGACGATCTGACGGCAATAGGAGGGATCGGTGAGGATCTCCTGGTAGCCGGTCATGGCGGTGTTGAAGACCACCTCGCCGACGGTCTGCCCCGCGGCTCCGATGGATTCACCCCGGAAGACGGTGCCGTCCTCCAGAACCAACAAGGCGGGCTGCCTCAAAACGACCTCCAACGAGTAGACAGACAAAACGGGAGGAGCGCCGGCGTTGCCCGTGGCTCGTCCCGTTCGGTCAGGCGGACGGACGCGCACCACATTGGGGCGCGCTCGAAAATAACCGCCGTATTCTAATGGAGCGACGGCGGCTCTGTCCATGAAGGCCCATCCCCGCCGCCGATCGGGTTCACGCCGCCGCCGCCGCGGCCTATGATGGCCCCGGCGGCGGCACGTTCCACCTGCGCCAAGCGCCCGGCACCGCCACCAGCCACACACCGAAAGCCGATACCGACCAGATCATTAGGGAGCCACCGACCGATGAACCGGATTGCCGTCCTTGCCGCGGGCCTGCTGCTGGCCCTCACCTCGACCGCCCAGGCGGCCAACCCCCGGGTGGAGCTGACCACCTCGCTCGGGCCGATCGTACTGGAGCTCTACCCCGCCAAGGCGCCGAAGACGGTGGAGAACTTCCTCGGCTACGTGAAGAGCGGCTTCTACGAGGGGACCCTGTTCCACCGGGTGATCCGCGGCTTCATGATCCAGGGCGGCGGGCTGACCGAGCAGATGGAGAAGAAGACGACCCGCGCGCCGATCGCCAACGAGGCCGACAACGGCCTCTCCAACGAGCGCGGCACCATCGCCATGGCGCGCACCGGCGACCCCGATTCGGCCACCTCCCAGTTCTTCATCAACACGGTGACCAACGCCGCGCTCGACTTCAAGAACAAGACCCCGCGCGGCTGGGGCTACTGCGTCTTCGGCCGGGTGGTCGACGGCATGGAGACGGTCACCGCCATCGAGAGCCGGCCCACCGCCAACCGCAACTACCGCAGCGACGTGCCGGTGGAGCCGGTCTTCATCGAGAAGGCGCGGCTGATCGGCGAAGAGCCCGCCGAAACGGAAGCGACGGGGAATGAAGAGGGAAGAAATGGACAGGATTAACAGGATTTGCAGGATTGACAGGTCAGAATGAGAGTGCTTTCCCACCCCGTGACACCTGTCCGTTTCCCCCCGGGCTCTCCATGACGAACGACGAAGCCCTGTTCGTCGCAGACCTCCACCTGGACCCGGGGCGGCCTGCGCCCCTCGCCCTGTTCCACCGCTTCCTCGCCGAGCGGGCGGCGGGAGCGGAGGCGCTCTACATCCTCGGCGATCTGTTCGAGGTGTGGCTGGGGGACGACGACGATACGCCGGCATACCACACGGCACTGGCCGGCCTGCGGCGGCTGGCGGAATCGGGTACCGAGGTCGCCCTGCTCCCGGGCAACCGCGACTTTCTCGCCGGCCCCGGTCTCGCCGAGGCGGGCGGGTTGACGCTGCTGGAGGAGCCGACGCTGATCGACCTCCACGGGACACCAACACTGCTCACCCACGGTGACCTGCTGTGCACCGACGACCACAAGTACCAGGCGTTCCGCAAGCTCTGCCGCTCACCGCAGTGGACCGCCGACTTCCTCGCCAAACCGCTGAGCGAACGCCGCGCCATGGCCGCCGGACTGCGGGAGAAGAGCAGGGAGGAGACTTACGGCAAGAGCCGTGAGGAGATGGACGTCAACCCGCAAGCGGCGGCCGAAATGGTGGAACGGTACGGTGCGCGGCGAATGATCCACGGCCACATCCACCGCCAGGGGATCCACCCCGCCCCCTGGGGCGAGCGCTACGTGGTGGCCGATTGGCAGGAGCGAGGGAGCCTGCTCGCCTGCACCGCCGATGGCTGCCGGCTGGAACGGTACGGATAGCGGAACCCTCGATCGAGCGCCCACCGTTCCTGCCACGCAGACGGAAACCCGCCTGCGATCAAGAGCCGGGCGAGAAGCGGGAGTACCCCTCGGGCAGCGCGTGCCACTGCGGCTCCGGCGCGAAGCCGGTCTCGAAGTCGATCAGCTGTTGCCGGTAACCGCGCACCTCCCACACCTCCAGCGGCATTCCCCACTGCAAGTGATCGGCGGCATGGTAGATGTTGAGTGCCAGGTCGCAGCCGTCGAGCAGTTCCGGCGGGATCGCCCCGACGGTGCGGGCGTGCTCCCCGGCGAGCAGCGTGCGGTACTCCGCGAGGGCGCGGGTCGCCTCCGGCAACAGCCCCGGCAGGGAGGCGACCGTCTGACAGCGTTGGCCATCGACCGTCACCTGGTGCCCCTCGCCGGCGATCCCGGCCACCCCGTAGGCGAGCTGCGGCTCCGCCTCGACCCGATACGCCAGCGCGAGCGGCGACGGCGTCTCCACCGCCCTGCGTTCGATCACCATGATCGATTCCGCCTCGTCGTCGACGCTGTAGATCGCCCCCTGCCGACGATCGAGCAGGATGTACTGCGGCGACCACGCCCCCTCGTCGATCCGCAACCAGTCGGCGTCCACCAGATAGCGACTGTAGTAAGGCTCCACACCGGGCTCGAAGATCCGCAGCACCAACTTGCTCACCTCCTCCGCTAGCGCGGAGGAGGTCATGGAAGAAATCGACATCAGGACGAATAGAGAAACGCGAAGTAAACTGGGTTTCATAGGGTTCGGGGTCATCGGATGGCTGAGAAGGAAACGACTACGCCGACGCCCGCTCCAGGGCATCCAATTCGGCGGTGGTGAAACCGGCGGCGAGGCGGGCTTCGCGGTTGAGGGGGCCCTTGATGTGCTCGAAGCGGTAGTCGTGGAGCAGTCCGCGGTAGGCGCTCTCCGCCTCCACCCCGCGGGCGGCGCAGTGGTGCTTGAACCAGCGCGAGCCGGCGGCGACGTGGCCGATCTCATCACGCATGATCAGCTCCAGCAGGCCGGCAGTGGCGAAATCCTCCACCCGCTGCAACTTGGCGATCATCAGCGGCACCGCCTCCAGCGCGCGCGCCTCCAGCACCCGCGGCACCATCGCCATCCGCGCCATCGGATCGTGGGCGGTCTTGCGTGCCATCTCCCACAGCCCGTCGTGGGCGGCGAAATCGCCGTAGTCGAAACCCAGCTCGCGCAACCGGTCGCGCAGGATCTCGAAGTGGTGCGCCTCTTCCAGCGCCACTTGCACCCAGTCGTCGTAGTAGGCGCGCGGCAGGCCGCGGAAACGGTGGACCGCATCCCAGGCGAGATTGACCGCATTGAGTTCGATGTGCGCCAGCGCGTGGATCTGCGCCGCGCGGCCGGCGACCGAGCCGGGCTTGCGCTTCGGCACCTTCAGCGGCGGCACCAGCTCCGGCCGGGCCGGCCGGCCGGGGTGGTCGATGGGCGCGGGCTCGCCGCCACCCAGCACCAGCGCCCCCTCCTCCCACAACCCCGACGCCTCGCGGGTCAGGGCCAGTTTTTCGGCCGGATCACGGGAACGGAGGGCGGCTTCGGCGAGTCGGTAGAGGTCGGTCATGGAGAAGAGAGGGCCCGCAAATCAACGCAAATGAACGCAAATGGCAGAGTGCGGCCCGTGGCCGCCGACGACGCCTCAGGGGGCACGACGCAGGTGGATTCCATCAACGCCGCGGCGGGCGCGGCCCGCCCTATAGGCGGACGTCTTCGTAGAGATCGGCGAGGCGCAGCTCGGCGCAGTAATCGTTGCAGGCGACCTCCAGCACCTCCCCCTCCTCCAATCGCGCCGTCGCCCAACCGCCATCCTCCTCCCGCACGAAATACTCCACCTCGCGCCGCTCGGCGGAGACCAGCAGGTAGTAGCGCAGCGAGGGGAGATCCCGGTAGGCGAAGAGTTTCTCGCGGCGGTCGGTCATCCAGGTGGAGGGCGAGGCCACCTCGGCGATCAGGCAGGGGCAGCGCTTGAGGTACTCCTCGTCGTCCGCCGGGTCGCAGACCAACATCACATCCGGATAGTAGAAGATATTGCGGCTGTCGATACGCGCCTTCATGTCGTTGACGAAGACCCCGCACGGCCCGCCGCGGGCGGCCGCACGCAGGTGAAAGAAGAGATTGCCGGCAATCCGGTTGTGCCGCTCCCCCGCCCCGGCCATGGCGAACACCTGTCCGTCCACGTACTCGTGACGCACCTCGGAGCGCAGCTCCCCTTCCAGATACTCCTCGACCTCGATGTAACGGACCTTGTCGGGCACGGACATGACGACCTCTCCCCAATCAACCGGACATGATGATAGCGCACCCCACCCCCCGTCACCGCTTCAGGCCGATCATCAAATCCATCACGTTGGTGCCGGTCGGCCCGGTGTCGATCAGCGCGTCGGCCGCCTCCAGGAAGCTACCGGCATCGCACCGCTCCAGGTGGTACTCCGCGGCACGGGTATGCAGTTCCCCTTGCGCCACGGTGGCGCCATCGACCAGCGCGCCGGCCACCTCGCCGGGGCCGTCGCCACCGTCGCTCCCCGCGGCGAGGAAGGTGATGTCGTCGCGGTGTTGAAAGCCGAGGGCGGCGGCCAACGCCAACTGCTGGCAGCGACCGCCGCGGCCCGGCTCCGGCGGCAGCCGCACCGTGGTCTCGCCGCCCCAGACATGAACACCGGAGGAGGCGTTGGCGAGGAACAGCGCCAACCCGTGACCCGCCTCCGTCGCGTCACCGTGGATCGGCCCCTGGTGGAGCCGCACCGGATAGCCCAGCGTCGCGGCCCGCCGGGCGGCGGCGGCCTTCGCCTGCTCCAGGGTGGCCACCACCCGCAGTTCGATGGCATCGAAGCAAGGGGCGCCCGCCGCCGGCGGCGGCGGGGCGCGCTCGATCCACGCCGCCAGCCACTCGGGCAACGCCGGCAGCGGACGCGGCGGTGACGGGGCGAGCAGCCCGGAGCCGATCACCGCCGGGTCGTCGCCGGGGACGTCGGAGATCAGCAGGCCGAGCGTTGGCCGACCGCCGAGGCGCGCCGCCAACCGCCCCCCCTTGATCGTCGAGAGGGCCCGGCGCACCGTGTTGATCTCGCCGATCGCCAACCCCGCGGCGAGCAGCCACTGGTTGGCCCGCTCCAAGGCTTCCAACTCGACGCCTTCCGGCAGCGTCTCGACCAACGCCGAACTGCCTCCCGAAAGCAGGAAGAGCAGCTCCCCCTTCGGCGGTACCTCGTCGAGGAACACCGCCAGCGCCGCCCCCGCCTCCAGTGAGCGGAGGTCGGGCAGCGGGTGGCCCGCCTCCCGGTACTCCACCGGCCACTGCTCCAGCTCCGGGTCGCCGTGATCGCGCTTGCTCACCACCAAGGCACGGCGGATGCGCCGCCCCAGGACGTCGAAGGCCCCCAGCGCCATGGAGGCGGCCGCCTTGCCGATGGCGATCAGATGGATCTCGCCATCCGGGGCGTCGGCACGTAGCGCCTCCGCCACCACCCGTCGCCCCTCCACCGCCTGCAGTGCGGCCTGGTAGATATCGAGCAGATCGCGTTTCGGGTCGTTCATAAGATCGTGTCCGCAAATGAACGCAAATGGAGGCAAATAGGAAAATAGCCCTTTGATTCCCGTTTACTTGCGTGCATTGGCGGAAAACTCCTTCTCTTCGGCCTTGACCGCCTCCCACAGCGCATCCATCTCATCGAGCGTTGCCTCGTGGGGGGTCACCCCGCGCTCCGCCAGCTTCGCCTCCACCGCACGGAAGCGGCGCTCGAATTTGGCGTTGGTATGGCGCAGCGCCGATTCCGGATCGATCTCCACGTGGCGGGCGAGGTTGGTCACCGCGAACAGCAGATCCCCCACCTCCTCGCGGGCACGGGCGGTGTCCCCGGCCTCCAGCTCGACGCGCAACTCGCCGATCTCCTCCTCGATCTTGTCCAGCACGTCCACCGCCCGCGGCCAGTCGAAGCCGACGCGGGAGGCGCGCTTCTGCAACTTCGGGGCGCGGGTCAGTGCCGGCAACGCGCTGCTCACCCCGTCGAGCACGCTCTCCGGGCGCGCCTCGCGGGCCGCCTTCGCCGCCCGCTCGGCGGCCTTGTGACGCTCCCAGGCCTCGCTCTGCTCGGCGGCATCGGCGACCTGCTCCTGGCCGAAGACGTGGGGGTGACGGCGCACCAGCTTCTCCTCGATCCCCGCCACCACGTCGGCGAACTCGAACAGGCCCTGCTCCTTGGCCAGTTGGGCGTAGAAGACCACCTGGAACAGCAGGTCCCCCAGCTCGCCGCGCAGCTCGCCGAAATCCCCCTGCTCGATGGTCTCGGCCACCTCGTAGGCCTCCTCCAGAGTATGGGGGACGATGGTGGCGAAGCTCTGCTCCCGATCCCACGGGCACCCCCCTTGCGGATCGCGCAGGGCCGCCATGATCTCCAGCAATCGTGTCATATCGTTCATGGAGAGGGATTATCCGTAGCCCCCCGAGGGGTCGCAAGGAGGGAAAATTACCGCCTGGCCTGCTAAGGTTTCAAAATAAGCCCTGCCTCTTACCCACCATTCGGCCATCCGTGGGTAACGGCCAGGGCAAGCGGGATTGATTCCGTCGATACCGCCCCCATTTCAACGCGATAGCCATGCTTCACGGCCGCCAAGATTGATACTTAAACATTAAACATGGACAAACCCCGACTCCTGGTGATCGACGACGACCCCAACATCGTCGAGCTGGTTCGCGCTGGTCTGAGCAAGGGATTCGAGGTGGACGACGCGATGGACGTCGCCTCGGCCAAGGTGTGCCTGGACAGCTACCGCTACGATCTGGTGCTGTGCGACTGGATGCTGCCCGACGTCAACGGCGACAAGCTGCTCGCCTGGGCCAAGCAGAACCCCCGCCTGCGCGACACCCCTTTCGTCATGGTCACCGCCAAGGACGACAAGGAGTGCGTGGTCACCGCCATCCGCCTCGGCGCCGACGGCTACATCATCAAGCCCTTCACCCTGGAACGGCTGCGCACCAAGGTCTACAGCTTGGTGGAGAAGCGGCCGGAGCCGCAGGCGGTGGAGTGCAAGGCGAGCCTGCACTACCGCAACCAACTGGTCAAAGGGAGCGTCAAGGCGCTGACCCGGGACCTGCTCATCGTCGCCATCTCCCGCCACAAGTTCCCGCCACACATTTTCGAGGAGGTGGCGCTGCAGTTGGAACAGGGGGGGAACAGCGGCTCCAACTTCCGCGGCGCGGTCACCACCCTCCAGGCAGAGGGGCTGGCGCTGGATGCGGAGATGGTGGAGGTGCATATCCGCCTGCAGGAGCTCACCGATGCGCAGCGCGACGAATTGAGCCGGATGGAGTGCGCCCTCGACGGCGGCACCGACTGACCTCCTTCCCAATCCCTCGATCCCTATGGAAGAGCGCGAATACCACTCCACCTATCACGACGTGAACCCCCTCGAATGTCCGTTCGAGCGGGGGCTGCTGCGCCAGTGCCTCACCTGTTCCCAAGTGCGGCGCATCTACATCGCCGAACGGGAGGGGATCGGCTGCGCCCACGAAGGGGCGCAGAAGGTGTGCGAGTCGCTTTACGACACCACCCTGCACAACGCCCGCTTCGCCCTCAAGCTGGGCAACACCGACGCGCCCCTCCCCCATGGCAAGCGGATCAAGATCGAGTGCGGCGCGCTGTTCGGCCTGCAGAGCCTGGTCCACCCCGAGCGGGAAGGGGCAACGCGGGTCGACGACGTCTACGCCGTGGTGCAGAAGGCGCTGGGTGAATACGGCTCGGTGGAGGGGATCCCCTATCAGCGGCTGATGCCGGCGATCACCCACTTCCAGGCGCGACCGCGAAAGAAATGACGGTTCGACTCCGACCGAACCCATCCCCGGTTACCACGCTCCGCGTGGTAACCGAGGCCTACACGCTTGACGCTCCGCGTCGGCGCGGCGGTGACCGGAACGATGGCGATCGAAACAGGACGCAGAGCGTCCAAGGGCAGCCGGTTACGACGCGGAGCGTCGTAACCGGAACCGGTCATCCGTCACCCGTCGCCTGCCGCCTTTCCCATTTGACGCCCTCCCCACCCCACGGCGCTCATAGGGCCCGCGAAAGAATAACTTCCTGTTTCGGAACGCCGATCCGTTCCGCCCGGCGGCGTTGCGCAAAGGGTTGCATACGGCAAGTATGCGCCCCTTTGCGCGCCTTGCCGGACGGGCGCCTCGACACCCCAAAACAGGAAGTCATTCTTTCGCGGGCCCTTAGCGCTGGTTCAGGCGAGCCGGACCGGCCATGACCCCACCCGACGACACCAACACCTTCGCCGACCTCGCCATGAGCGAGGAGGCGATCGGCCAGCTGCTGCTGTTCCGCGGCGCCGATCTCAACGCCATCCTCGGTCTGCTCAACCACTGTCCGGTGCGTGAAGTGGCGGCCGAGACCCTGCTGATCACCCCCGGCGTCGAACACCAGGAGGTCTACGTCCTGCTGCGCGGGAGTCTGCGCGTGCATCTCGACGAAAAGGACGCCCCCTGCCTGACCGTTCTCCAGGTGGGCGAGTGCGCCGGGGAGATGTCGGCGCTGGAGCAGAAGAGCGCGTCGGCCTTCGTCATCGCCAACGAACCATGCCTGCTGCTGGTGCTGCCCCAGGACGTGCTCTGGTCGCTGATCAACAACTCCCATGCGGTGGCGCGCAACCTGCTCTATCTGCTCTCCGGGCGGTTGCGCAGCGGCAACGTGACCATCGCGGTCAGCCAGGAGTTGCAGCAGATCTACGAGCAGTACGCCAAGGTGGACTCGCTGACCGGGCTGCACAACCGGCGTTGGATCGACGAGGTGCTGCCGCGACTGGTCTCCCGTTGCCATCAGAGTGGCCACATCCTGTCGGTGCTGATGGTGGACGTGGACCACTTCAAGCGCTTCAACGATACCCACGGCCACCAGGCCGGCGATCAGGCGCTGCGCGCCCTCGGCCAGACCCTCACCCGGCACCTGCGACCCAACGACGTGGCCGCCCGCTACGGCGGCGAGGAGTTCCTGGTGGTGCTCGCCGATACCGGCGCCGAGGAGGCGTTCGGTGTCGCCGAGCGCCTGCGCGAAGCGGTGGAGCAGCAGCCGCTGCGGTGTGCCGACGACTCCCCTCTCCCCTCCATCACCATCTCCCTGGGACTCTCCCAACTCGCCCCCGACCAGGACAGCGAGACCCTCATCGCCGACGCCGACGCGGCCCTCTACCGCGCCAAACACGCCGGTCGCAATCGGGTCTCCGCTTGAGGCTCTGGAAGAAAACGCAGAGGGCGCAAAGACGCAGAGAACGCAGAGAAGAAATGGAACTCGCCATGCTCCTCTTCTCCGCGTTCTCTGCGTCTTCGCGTTCTCCGCGTTACCTCTTCCGCCGTCCAGGCGAACTACCGCGCCTAGACTTCGCTGTGACTACCCGTTTCTTCTTGACCACCGCGCCACGAGTGCCCTCCGGACGGCCGCCGGTGCCGGCGGGCTGGAACGACGGCACCAGGTGGCGTTTGCCGTTGCCGATCAGGTCGGCGCGCCCCATCGCCTTCAGCGCCTCGCGCAGCAACGGCCAGTTGTCGGGGTCGTGGTAGCGCAGGAAGGCCTTGTGCAGGCGCCGCTGGCGCAACCCCTTGGGTGAGGCGATCAGCGCCTCGCGGCGGATCCGCCGCAGCGGGTTGCGGGCGGTGTGGTACATGGTGGTGGCCAGCGCCATCGGGGTGGGCAGGAAGGCCTGCACCTGGTCGGGGCGGAAGCCGTTCTGTTTCAGCCACAGCGCCAGGTTGAGCATGTCCTCGTCGGTGGTGCCGGGGTGGGCGGCGATGAAGTAGGGGATCAGGTACTGCTCCTTGCCCGCCTCCGCCGAGAAGCGGTCGAACAGCTCCTTGAACTTGTGATAGACGCCGATCCCCGGCTTCATCATCAGCTCCAGCGGCCCCTTTTCGGTATGCTCCGGGGCGATCTTCAAGTAGCCGCCCACATGGTGGGTGACCAGCTCCTTGACGTACTCCGGGTCGCGCACCGCCAGGTCGTAGCGCACCCCCGAGCCGATCAGCACCCGTTTCACCCCCGGCAGCGCGCGGGCCTTGCGGTAGAGCGCGGTGAGCGGGCCATGGTCGGTGGAGAGGCTGGGGCAGATGTCGGGGAAGACGCAGGAGAGCCGGCGGCAGGCCGCCTCCACCTGCGGATCCTTGCAGGCCAGTCGGTACATGTTGGCGGTAGGCCCGCCAAGGTCGGAGATGGAGCCGGTGAAACCGGGCACCGTATCGCGGATGGCCTCGATCTCGTGGAGGACCGACCCCTCCGATCGGTTCTGGATGATCCGCCCCTCGTGCTCGGTGATCGAGCAGAAGGTGCAGCCGCCGAAGCAGCCGCGCATGATGGTGATGGAGAAGCGGATCATCTCATAGGCGGGAATCCTCTTTCCCTCATAGGCCGGGTGCGGCCGTCGCCGGTAGGGCAGTTCGTAGAGGCGATCCATCTCTTTCGTGGTCAACGGGATCGGCGGCGGATTGAGCCAGACGTCCCGCCCGCCTCCCTGATCCTGCACCAGGGCGCGTGCGTTGCCCGGATTGGTCTCCAGATGGAGGGTGCGCGAGGCGTGGGCGTAGAGCGCCTCGTCTCCGCGCACCTGTTCGTAGCCGGGCAGCCGCACCACCGTGCGCTCGTGGGCCCCCTTCACCGCCACCTCCGGGTCGCGCCCGTCCAGTTCGCGCCACCCCTCCGGCAGCCCCTTGGCGACGAAGGCCGTCCCGCGCAGGTCGCGGATGGCGTCGATCGGCTCGCCGCGGGCGAGCCGATGGGCCAGCTCCACCAGCGCCCGCTCGGCATTGCCGTAGAGCAGCAGATCGGCCTTCGCGTCGACCACGATGGAACGGCGCACCTTGTCCGACCAGTAGTCGTAATGGGCCAGCCGGCGCAGGCTCGCCTCGATCCCGCCGATGACGATCGGCACCCCCTTGAACGCCTCCCGCGTCCGCTGGGCGTAGACCAGTACCGAACGGTCCGGTCGCCGCCCCCCCTCACCGCCCGGCGTGTAGGCGTCGTCGGAGCGGATCTTGCGGTCCGCGGTGTAGCGGTTGACCATCGAGTCCATGTTGCCGGCGGTGATGCCGAAGAAGAGGTTGGGGCGGCCCAACGCCCGGAACGGCTCGGCGTCCTCCCACGCCGGCTGGCTGATGATCCCCACCCGGAAGCCGTGGGCCTCCAGCAGCCGGCCGACCAGCGCCATGCCGAAGCTCGGATGGTCGACGTAGGCGTCGCCGGTGACCAGGATCACGTCGCAGGCGTCCCAGCCGAGCGCGGCCATCTCGTCGCGGGACATCGGCAGGAACGGCGCGGTGCCGAAACGCTGCGCCCAGTAGGGGCGGTGGGAGAAGAGGTTGGGGGCGGCGTGCATGGGGAAAACCGGCGGAAGAGAGGGGACCGCACAGTATACCGTAGCGCCCGCCGTAACCGCTCACCCCACAAAGAGATTCAACCGCGGATCAACGCAGATGAATGCTCAGTGCAATCTGCGGAAATCCGCGGTTCACCCACAGGGGCAGTTACCGCGTGCCCCTCAGTAATCGGCCAGCCGAACCGGCATGCGGCGCGCGCCCCAGTCACCCGGCCGCGGATCGAAATGGCCGGCGCAGGGGGTGCCACACCGGTTGCAGCGGCCGTCGGCGGTCAGGTTCCAGTCGGAGAGTTGATACCAGTCGCGGCCGATCAGCCGCTGACCGCAGTGGTGGCAGTAGGTGCTCTCGCCCGACTTGTCGTGGACGTTGCCGGTGTAGGCGTAGCGCACGCCGTTGTCGAGGGCGATCCGCCGGGCGCGGGTGAGGGTCTCCGGCGGGGTGTGGGGGGTGTCGAGCATCTTCCACGAGGGGTGGAAGGCGGTGAAGTGCATCGGCACCTCGGGACCCAGCTCCGCCACCACCCAGCGGGTCATCGCATCGAGCTCCTCCTCGGCGTCGTTCTCCCCCGGGATCAGCAGCGTGGTGAGCTCCAGCCACACCCCGGTCTCGTTGCGCAGGTAGCGCAGGGTATCGAGTACCGTCTCCAGACGGGCACCGCAGAGCTTGCGGTAGAAGCGGTCGCTGAACGCCTTCAGGTCCACGTTGGCCGCGTCCATCCAGCGGAAGAACTCGCGGCGAGGCTCCTCGTGGATGTAGCCGGCGGTGACCGCCACCGACTTCACCCCCAGTTCGCGGCAGGCCCGCGCGGTGTCCACCGCGTACTCCAGGAAGATCACCGGGTCGTTGTAGGTGTAGGCCACCGAGCGGCAACCCGACTCTCGGGCCACCCGGGCGATGGTCTCAGGCGGGGCGTGGTCGGCCAGCACGTCCATCTCGCGGGCCTTGCTCATGTCCCAGTTCTGGCAGAACTTGCAGGTGAGATTGCAGCCCGCGGTGCCGAAGGAGAGCACCGGGGTGCCGGGGAGGAAATGGTTGAGGGGCTTCTTCTCGATGGGGTCGATGCAGTAGCCCGAGGAACGGCCGTAGGTGGTGAGCACCATCTTCCCGTCGCGAGCCTCGCGGACGAAACAGAGCCCCTGCTGCCCCTCCTTCAGCGTGCAGTCGCGGGGGCAGAGGTCGCACTGCAGCCGCCCGTCGTCGAGGCGGTGCCAATAGCGGCCGGGATGGTCGCCGGACGGAACGGCGTGCATGATCGCTCTCCCACGGGAACCCTTACCAATAATAGTAATCGACGGGGGATGGACAGGATCGACGGGTTGTTGAAAAGAGCGGAAGAGGGGCGGTGCCACTCGGATACGACCGTACTCCGACCGGAAGAGAAGAATTGGACAGGATTTGCAGGATTAACAGGTTTTGTTCGGGACTCGGGTGGAGGGGCGAGGCAACCTTTGTACGGGGCAGCCGGTGCGGAGTACCACCGCTCCAGGACGGCACCCTGCTCTCCTCTTATGGCCTCACCCGGACCTGTCGATCCTGTCCATTCTTCTCTTGTTGGACGCCCCGCTATACTCTCGGAAGAACACGCGACAGGACCTCATCGATGACCCAGACCCGTCACCCCGCGGTGGCCGGGATGTTCTATCCCGGCGATGCCGCGACCCTGCACCGGGACGTGCTGCGCTACCTCGACACGGTGGACGACACCGGCCCCGCGCCGAAGGCGCTGATCGCTCCCCACGCCGGCTACGTCTACTCCGGCCCCATCGCCGCCTCGGTCTACGCCCGGCTGCGCGCCGCCCGCGGGAGAATCAGCCGAGTGGTGCTGCTCGGCCCTTCCCACCGGGTCGGCTTCCCGGGGCTGGCCACCAGCGGCGCTGAGTACTTCGCCACGCCGCTCGGCGAGGTGGCGGTGGAGCGCACCGCGGTGGAGGAACTGGAGCGGCTTCCGCAGGTGCGCCGCCTCGACCAGGCCCACGCCCTGGAGCACAGCCTGGAGGTCCACCTCCCCTTCCTGCAGGAGGTGCTGGGCAGTTTCACGCTGATCCCGCTGGTGGTGGGCGACGCCACCCCGGAAGAGGTGGCGGAGGTGCTGGAGCGGCTGTGGGGCGGTCCCGAGACGCTGATCGTGGTCAGCTCGGACCTCAGCCATTACCACGACTACGCCACCGCACAACGGATGGACCGCGCCACCTCCGACGCCATCGAGGCCCTGGAACCCGCGGCGATCGACGACGACGGCGCGTGCGGGCGCCATCCGGTCAAAGGGCTGCTGGTGGTAGCCAAACGCAAGGGGATGCAGGTCGAGACCCTCGACCTGCGCAACTCCGGCGATACCGCCGGTTCCAAGGACCAGGTGGTGGGGTACGGCGCCTATGTCTTCCACTGAACCGAACCACGGACCGCGCTACGACCCGCAGCAGCGGGCGACGATGCTGCGCCTGGTCCGCGACGCCATCGCCCACGCCCTGACCAACGGCCGCGCCCGACCCTTCGTGGTGGACCCGGAGGACTACCCGGAGGCGCTACGCGCGGAGCGGGCCAGTTTCGTCACCCTCACCATCGGCGGCGAGCTGCGCGGCTGCATCGGCACCCTGGAGGCGCACCGGCCGCTGGTCAACGACCTGGCGAGCAACGCCCGCTCCGCGGCCTTCTCCGACCCCCGCTTCCCGCCGCTCTCCCCGGCCGAGTTCCAGGCACTGGAGATCCACGTGTCGATCCTGCAGCCGGCCGAACCGATGTGTTTCACCTCGGAGAGCGACCTGCTCGGTCAGCTCCGCCCAGGTGTCGACGGCCTGATCCTCGAGGATCACGGCCGCCGCGGCACCTTCCTCCCCTCGGTGTGGGAACAGCTCCCCACCCCGGAGCAGTTCCTCCGCCACCTCAAGCAGAAGGCCGGCCTCCCTCCCGACCACTGGTCCGACACCCTGCGCGTCTCCCGCTACACCACCGAATCCTTCGGCGAGTAGTTCTTTTCAGCAGGGGATGGGAAACGCGGAGGACGCAGAGACGCGGAGAACGCAGAGAAGAGGAAAGAGAATATAGGACGTTGGGAAATTCCGGCATCGGACCTACAAAATTAGCCCCCCCCACAAACGCCGACACCCCCCGTCCCCGCGTTCCTTACCTTTGCGTTCTCAGCGTCTTCGCGTTCTCTGCGTTAAATGTCCCAAACCTCTACGGAGCCGCGGGCAAGGGGTTGCAGGTGCCGACGGAGCCGGGGGCGCAGAGGGTGCCGTCGGGCCAGATCGCCTTGTCGAGGCGGGCCCCCGCCAGCACCGCCTTCTCCAGGCGGGCGCCGCGCAGATTGGCGTAGGAGAGGTCGGCACCGCTCAGGTCGCCGAACGCAAGGGAGGTACCGGTGAGCGTCGCACCCACCAAGCGGGCGTTGCGCAGGGTGGCGAAACCGAGGTCGGCGCCGGTGAGGTTGGCATAGGAGAGGTCGCCGTCGTCGAGACGGGCGCGGCGCAGGCTCGCCCGCTGGAGGTCGACGTTGCGGGCGAGGAGCTCGCGCAGGTCGGCGTCATCCCCCTGCAGCCCGGCCAGCGAGCAGCTCTCCCATACCACCCCGGCGGCGGGCGGGGCGTTGCAGTCGGCCACCCGCGGCGGCGCGGTATCGACGCCGAACAGGAACGCATAGCCGAACCCGCCGAGCAGCGAGAGCAACACCAGGGCGCCGACCACCATGCCGACGAGGTTGGAACCTGCGCGCCGCTCCGCCTCCAGCAGCTCCTGACGTGCCTGCTCGCGCCGCTCCTCCTCCTCCTCGCTGAGCGGATGGCGCCCCGCCTTGAGGGCCTGGATCGCCGCACCGGCAAAGGGCTGCACGCTGCCCACCGCCCGCCAGTCGGCCCCATCCCGGCTCACCTGGTCGGTGGCCCCCACCTGCCCCTTGCGCACCTGGCGCACCAGCCAGGCGGTGGGGAACGGCCCCGCCACCTCGCCGCTGCGGCGGGTGAACCAGTGCTGCATTTCTGAGTCGTCATGCATGGCGGAGTCATGAATCCTGCGACGCGGCCGATAGGGTTGGGGAAACGGGAGAGATACATTACCCCAAAATCGCGCCGGATCGTGGTTCGTCTTCGAGGGTCGCTCCCGGTTTCCTGCTTCCCGCGGCGCTTGGGCATCCCTGCACGTCCCGCGGCCAAACGAGGGGCGCGTCGCCCGCTACGCAACGCTTGCCGCAAGATCGAAGACAGGCCACGAGAGCAGCGGGTTTTGGGGTAAGGTACCTCTCTTCGCGTCCTTTTGTGACGTTAGCAAAATCCCCGTGCCGAGAAAACATGGAAACCGCCGCGCCCAACGCCGCGCCCAACGCCGCCCCCGCACCCGCCTCCACGCCCCTCCCGGCCGCCGAGACGGCGCCGCCGCCGACGGAGGGCACCTCCACCACCCCGCAACGTCCGCGGGAGGAGGCGAACGACGCCCTGCGCCGCCTCGCCGTCCAGGTGGAGCAGCTGCGTCAGCAGATCCTGCTGCGGATGCTGGTCCCCCCCAGCGCCGAACAGTTGCCCGAGGCCGGTCCGCCGCGGGAGGACGGGGCCGCGGCCGCCCAGCGGGTGGCCGCGGTAGTCGCCGGCCCCCGCGTGCTGCTGATCGCCTACGGCGGGTTCATCAACGGCGCGGCGTGGCCGATAATGGCGGTGAGCTTCGCCGATCCCCTCCCCGGAGAGACCATGCAGACCGCCCCCACCGGCGCCAACGCCCCCGCCGGCGGCGTCACCCTCACCGGCACCGCCGCCGCCACCACGCTACAGGACGGCCAGGCGGTGCGCGCCACGGTACTCAGCACCGAGGGGGGGCAGGTGAGCCTGCGCATCGGCAACCAGATCCTCCAGTTGCAGACCCCGATCCCGTTGCAGCAGGGACAGCAGTTGGACCTCCAGGTGGAGCGGCTGCGCGACCTGCTGGTGCTGCGCCTGATGAACACCCCGCGGCTCGCCGATCTGGTCTCCACCGGCATCCGTCAGGCGCTGCCCCAGCAGGGGGGGCTGCCGCCGCTGCTCGCCAATCTCCAGGCGCTGGCCCGCGGCGAGCTGCCGATGCCGACACCGCGAGAGTTCAACCAGCTCGCCGAGCGTTTTCTCCAGCAGTTGCCCGAGCTGCGCAATCTGGTCACCGAACAGGGGGTACGCCAGGCGATCCAGGAGAGCGGCGTGTTCCTCGAAGCGAAGCTCGCCCAGGCGGTTCGCAGCGGCGCTGGCGAGGCGACGAGTGCGGCGCTGCAGAACGACCTGAAGACGGCGCTGCTGAAGCTGCTCACCGGCCTGCGCAGCCTCGACCCCGGCAGCACGGGGCGGGAGAGCGGCCCGCGCCCACCGACGACACCGGCGCCCCCCGCCGACCCGGGCGGCACTCACCGCCCACCGCCCCCGCTGCCCAACGCCCCGCTGCGCGCCCAACCGCCGGCCCAGCCCTCCCTGGCGACGGCCGACGACCTGCAGCAGTTGCGCAGTGAGCTGGTCAAACAGACCCAGAGCGCCCTGGCCAGGGTCCAGTTGGGCCAGCTCTCCTCGGTGCGCACCGACGCCGACGCCAACCAGCAATGGATGCTGGAGATCCCGGTGCGCAACGGTGAGTCGGTGGATATGGTGCAGGTGCGGATCGAGAGCCGCGGCGCCAAGCGGGCCCGCAAGGGGGCGAAGAGCTGGTCGGTGAGTCTCGCCCTCGACCTCGGCAAGCTGGGACCGATGGAGGCGCGCGTCACCCTGGGCGAGGACGAATCGGTCTCCACCCTCTTCTGGAGCGAGCGGGAGGAGGCCACCACGGCCATCGAGCGCAATCTGCCGCTTCTCCAGCGCAACTTCAACGACTGCGGTCTCAAGGTGGGACGTCTGGCGGCGCGCACCGGAGAACCGCCCGCCGCCGACCAGCCGGCGATCCCGATGAAACTCAACCTGCTGGACCTGAAGGCATGAAGGACAAGCAGACACCGCCGGAGATCGCCGTCGCCCTGGAGTACGACGGCCGCGGCGCGCCGAAGGTGACCGCCAAGGGAACCGGCGAACTGGCCGAACAGATCCTGCAACTGGCCAGGGAGAACGAGATACCGCTGCATGAGGACCCGATCCTCAGCGAGGTGCTGGCGCAGATCGACCTGGGAAACCAGATTCCGCCAGCCCTCTATCTCGCAGTGGCGGAGGTGATCGCCTTCGCCTACCTGGTCTCCGGCCGCATGCCGCCCCGTCCCGATCGCCCCCACGAGGCCGGCGTCACCCTCGACCTCCGCCCCGCCCCCGCCCCACCCGGCGACGACTTCGTCTGACCCCGTTTGCATCGCAGAGGACCCAATCAGACGTCTACCGGAACCACCTCGGGTTACCACGCGCCACGCGGCAACCCGGCCTTCGCGCCGCGGAGGACTTCACCCTGGACGCTCCGCGTCGGCGCCGCATCCGAACCATCCGCAGGAAAAACGGGACGCGGAGCGTCCGAAGACAACGGTTACCACACGGAGCGTCGTAACCTGGGAAGACTTGGTTCAGCCGACATCCATGCGGTGCATCATCACCACCAGGTCCGCCTCGCCCTTGGTGAGGCCGCAGTGCGCGACCAGCTCTTCGGCGGTGGCACCCTTGCGCGCCAGCTCCACCGCCTGATCGTAGGGTTGGCTCTCGACGGTGGAGAACTCCATCTGCTCCTGGCGTTCGCTCACCCGTTGCAGCTTCTGCTCGATCCGGGCGACCCGTTCGCTCACCCCCACCGCGCCACTGCACAGCGCCCCCAGATCGTCACGCAACCGCTGCACCTCCTGGCGCAGCCGCTCGTCCTCCTGCTCACGCAACCGCAGCCGCAGCATCAGGAAGACCACCAGAAAGGCGAGCATCACGACGGCGGCGCCGAGCAGGAGGAGCCAGTGGGTCATGGGATTCGGAAGGTCAGACGTATTCGTCGATCCAGTGGGATTCGCCGGGACGGCGGCGAGGAGGCTCGTCCTCCTCATCGGAACGCCGACGACGGGGCGGCGGGCGCCGCCGCGGCTCCTGCGGATGCTCCCGATCACCGACCGGGCCCATCGGCCGACCGTAGGGGATCGGTTGCGGCGGAGAAATGAGGTCGTCACGGGCCATGGTCACCTCCCGGCAGAACCGCTACCCGTGGGGAGGATCGGAGACGATCTCCCCTTCCGGTCATATTAGCGGCCGACCATGGCGGAGACTTTAGCCTACAGGCTCGCGACCTCCATCCACTCCTCGTCGCTGAGCAGTTTGTTGAGGTCCACCAGGATCAGCAGGTCGCCGCCGACGCTGGCCACGCCCTGGATGAACTGGGCGCTCTCCTCGGTACCGACGTTGGGGGCTGCCTCCATCTCCGAGGAGCGCAGGTCCACCACCTCCGAGACGCTGTCCACCAGGATGCCCACCACCTGCTTGTTCTCCGCCTCGATGATGACGATCCGTGAAGAGTCGTCGATCTCCTTCGGCTCGAGGCCGAAGCGGGTGCGGGTGTCGATGACGGTAACGACGTTGCCGCGCAGGTTGATGATGCCGAGCACATAGTGCGGGGCGCCCGGCACCGGGGCGATCTCGGTGACGCGGAGCACCTCCTGCACCTGCATGACGTTGACCCCGTAGGTCTCTTCGGCGAGACGGAAGGTCACCCAGCGCAGGACCGGATCATTGCTCCGTTCGACGTTCTGGTTCATAAGGTCGTTTCCTTATCATTCTGTAACCGGGAGAGAGCGATATCCTCTCATTCTGCCAACGTTTGCGCCATTCTGAAAGCATAGCGTATCGCGCACATCGGGCTCGTTGACTACATTAGCCTATTTCAGCGATGAGAAATGGACAGGGTCAACGGGATTTTCGGGATTTACAGGTTTGGACGAAGGATCGTCGAAGCCCACTACGAACCGGAAAAGAGAGAACTCCGCACTCCCGGCCACCCCGTCCCTCGCCGTCACTCATTGAACGCCTCCAGGTCGGCGTCGCTCTTGATCGCGCGGATCATGCGGATGAACTCGTCCACCTCCAACAGCGCACACATGTGCTCGCGTACGGTACCGGCGAGCCATGGGCGCTTGCCTTCCGCGCTGCGCCACTGCACGTCCCCCTCGCGCAGGGTAATCACCTGGGCCACCTCGTCACAGGCCAGCCCGCAACGCCCCTCGTCGATCAGGATGATGTTGCGGAACTGCCGCTCCTGGTCGGCACGCAGCGACTCCAGCTTGTGCGGCGGCAGCACCAGCTGGGCGGTGTCCATCACCTGGATGTTCTTGTCCTGACTGCGCACCAGCCCCATGAACCAGTCGGCGTGGCCGAACACCGGGGTGAGGCTCTCGGGCCAGGTGAGCACCCCGTAGAGTTTGACCAGGGGCACCGACAGGGTCAGCCCCCACACCTTGAACAACAGGCACTGGAATGAGGTATTGGCCGCCCAATCGGGCACCCCCGCTTCGGATCGGCGCACCGCCTCCACCGCGGCGGCCACCTGGCTCACCACCGGGGCCGGCGGAGCGACCGGGGTCTCCAGCGCCGGGGCGGTGGCCGGCGCGGCGGGCGCGGGGGCCTCCACCCGCTGCTCCAACTGAGGGTCGCGCAGCAGCGCCTCCAGGTAGACCCCCAGCGCCAATTGCTGCTCGACCAGGGTCCCCCGCCCCTCACGCTGTTCAGTAGTCGGATTGCGGCTCATACGGCGGCGGCCTCCCCCTTCCTCTTTGCCCGTTCATCGTCCAGCCCCTCCAGGAACTCCCACAGCCGGCGGTAGGCGACCACCCCCTTGGCGTTGGGCAGCAGTTGCGGCAGGGGCACGCCGCCGCGGCTCGCGTCGCGAAAGAAGCTGTCCACCGGAATCGCCGAATCCCACAGATCCTCCGGCGGATACCCCTCGCGCAGCACCTTCAAGCTCATGATCGCCGGCCGCGCGCCCTCGTCGAACATCGTCGGCACGATGGTGTGGGGCAGGTTCATCCGCCGTGCCCGGCGGATCATGGTCAGGGTACGCACCATCCGCTCCAGCCCCTTGATCGCCAGGAACTCGGTCTGCACCGGGATCACCAGCCGATTGCAGGCGGCCAGGGCGTTGACCATCAGCACCCCGAGCATCGGCGGACAGTCGATCAGCACCCGGGTGTAGGTGACGCTAAGCTCGTTGAGCGCCCGAGCCAACACCAGCCCCATCCCCTCCTGGGCCCCCAATTGACGGTCGAGGGTAGCGAGCGCCGGGGAGGCGGGCATCAGATCGATGTTGTCGAAATTGGTCGGGCGCACCGTGTTGGCCGGCTCCAGGCGGCGACGGGCGCCGACCCGTTGGAACAGGGTGTAGACACTCGCCTCGATATTGTCCGGATCGTAGCCGAAATACGAGGTGAGCGAACCGTGGGGGTCGAGATCCACCAGCAGGGTGTTGTGGCCGCCGGCGGCCATCAATCCCCCCAGGGTCACCGCGGTGGTGGTCTTGCC
Source organism: Endothiovibrio diazotrophicus (assembly GCF_054657215.1). Taxonomy (NCBI): domain Bacteria; kingdom Pseudomonadati; phylum Pseudomonadota; class Gammaproteobacteria; order Chromatiales; family Thioalkalispiraceae; genus Endothiovibrio; species Endothiovibrio diazotrophicus. The sequence continues at coordinate 22,786 of NZ_BAAHXB010000010.1, read as the reverse complement.
CACGCCACCCTTCTGATTGGCGACCGTCCAAACCTTCATCTATTGGGTCCCCTCGTGGGATTGAATAACGATCGGCGGCTTGATCACCGGGAAGATCCCCACGTCGGTCACCGCCCGCTCGGTCACATCCACGGGTGAGCCGTCCGGGTTGTAATGCACGACCGGCTCCGACAGGATCGGGATCGGCGGCGGTGGCAGGGCCTCGGCTTTCGCCGGTGCCTTCTCCGGCTCCTGCGCGGCGGCCCGCTCGTTGCGCGCCGCCTCCATCTCCTGATCCAGTTGGGCAGCCCGCTCCGCCTCCAGGCGCCGCCGCTCCTCCTCGTCGGAGGCGATCACCAGCACCACCCGGCGATTCTTCTCCCGCCCCTCGGGGGTGTCATTGGACACCTTCGGGCGCTGTGCCCCGTGGCCGATCACCGCCATCTTCGCCGGGTCCACCTGCCGCTCCTCGAACAGCCGCACCACCGCCCCCGCCCGCTGGGCGGAGAGTTCCCAGTTGGATGGGAAGCGGGCGGTGTAGATCGGCTCGTTGTCGGTGAACCCCTCCACGTTGACCCGATAGGGGGTTCCCTTGACGATCTCCGCCAGACTGGAGAGGATCGGCACCGCCTCGTCGGTGAGATCGGCGCTGGCGCTGGCGAACAGCACCTTGGCCTTGATCTCCACCTCGATCCACGACTCCGAGCGGCGCACGTCGATCACCCCCGCACGGATCAGCGGCGAGACCGCCCGTTCAATCTCCTCGGAGATCTTCTTCAACGCCTGCGCCCTCGCTTCCCGCATCGAACGGTAGGACTCGTCGGTGCTACGCGGCATCGGCACCCGGATGCTGGAGTGCTGGAGGATTCCCTGCCCCCCGTGGGAGGCCTCGCTCGACTGGATCGGCACAAACCGCTGCGGCGGCTCCTTGAACGCGGTGATCAGCGACTCGGAGAGCACCCGGTATTTCCCCTCATTGATCGAAGAAATGGCATACATCACCACGAAAAAGGCGAACAACAGGGTGATGAAATCCGCATAGGAGACCAACCACCGTTCGTGGTTCTCGTGCTCCTCCGGTGGCTTCTTGCGTGCCATGCGTTCACCCGTTCAGCCCGATTAATAGATATACCCCTGCAACTTGGTCTCGATATTGCGCGGGTTCTCCCCCTCGGCGATCGAGATCACCCCCTCCATGATCATCTCCTGGTAGCGGGTCTGGGCGTTGATCACCCCCTTCAGCTTGTTGGCGAAGGGGAGGAAGAAGAGGTTGGCCGAGCCCACGCCGTAGATGGTGGCGACGAAGGCCACCGCGATGCCGCCGCCGAGCTTACTCGGATCGGCCAGGTTGTTCATCACGTGGATCAGTCCCATCACCGCCCCCAGGATGCCGATGGTCGGGGCGTAGCCTCCCATCGCCTCGAACATCTTCGCCGAACTCAGGGAGTGGTGCTCCTTGGTGGAGATGTCCACTTCCAGGATGCCGCGGATCATCTCCGGCTCGGAGCCGTCCACCAGCAGTTGGAGACCCTTGCGGGCGAACAGGTCGGGCTCGTTCTCGGAGATCGCCTCCAGTCCCAGCAATCCCTCCTTGCGGGCGATGTTGGACCACCCGACGATCTTCTCGATCGCCTCCGCCGGATTGAGCTTCGGCGGCATGAAGACCCAGCCGAGCATCTTCCAGCCGCCGAGGAACTGACGTAACGGCATCTGCACCATGCAGGCGGAGACCGTCCCGCCGCCGACGATGATGAAGGCGGTGAACTGCATCAACGACGAGAGGTGACCGCCCTCCAGAAAATTACCGCCGAGGATGGCACCGAAAGCGAAGAGAATGCCGAGTATCGAGTTGATGTCCATCGCCACCCCTCTGATTAAGCGACGCGTAACGGGTGACGCGTCAAACTGCGCTTCCGCCCCCTCTCCGCCCCGTCACGCGTCGCCTGTATTCAAACACTCTCCGCCAGATTCGGCCCCACCTCTTGCAGCGGCAACACCCGATCGGTCAAACCGGCCTCCTTGACCGCCATCGGCATACCGTAGACGACGCTGGTCGCCTCGTCCTGGGCCCATACGGTGGAGCCCCCCGCCTTCAGCTCGCGGGCCCCCTCTCTCCCGTCGGCCCCCATCCCGGTGAGGATCACCGAAAGGACCCGCCCGGGGAAGAGCTTGGCAGCGGAACGGAAGGTGATGTCGACGCAGGGCCGATAATGCTGGTCCGGTTCACTGTCGGTAATGCGCACCAGATGGCGTCCGGCCACCCGCTCCACCACCATCTGCCGCCCCCCCGGAGCGAGCAGGGCAAGGGCCGGCCTCAGCTCGTCACCATCGGCCGCCTCGCGCACCTCGATGGCGCACAGCTGGTTGAGCCGCTGGGCGAAGGCGGCGGTGAAACTGGCGGGCATGTGCTGGATCAGCAGCAGCGGCAGCGGGAAGCTGCCCGGCAGCTTGGTGAGCACCTCCTGCAGGGCCACCGGCCCGCCCGTGGAGGTGCCGATCGCCACCAGTTGGTAGCTGCCGCGGCGGCGGGCAGCGAGCGGCGGGTGGGAAGCGACCGTCGGGGTAGTCACCGCCGGCACCGGTCGGCTTAGCGGCGCTACCGGCCGGCGCGGCACGGCAGCCGGGCGCACCGATGAGAGCGGCCGGCGGGCGATCGCCACCACCCGATCACGCAGCGTCTGCTTGCCCTCCTCACGATCGCGGGCGATATCCTCGAAACGCTTCGGCAGGAAATCGAGGGCGCCGGCATCGAGGGCGTCGAGGGTCGCCTGGGCCCCCTCGAAGGTGAGCGAGGAGAACATCAGGATCGGGGTCGGCCGCGTCGCCATGATCTTGCGCACGGCGGTGATCCCGTCCATCACCGGCATCTCGATATCCATAGTGATGACGTCGGGGCGCAGTTGCTGGGTCTTCTCCAGCGCGTCCTTTCCATCCACCGCGGCGCCGATCACCTCCAACCGGGGGTCGGCATTGAGGATCTCGCTCAAACGTCTCCGGAAAAAACCGGAATCGTCCACCACGAGAACACGCACCGTCATCAAGCGACTCCTGAAAACATCCAACCAATCAGCCCCTGCCGGCGATGCCGGAGGGGCTGCTTCCGTTCCGATTCACTCGGAGGCGCGCGCTATCTACGCGCGCCGATCAAAACTTGCCAGCGTAAGCCTTGAGCAGGCTCGGCACGTCGAGGATCAAGGCGATGCCGCCGTCGCCGGTAATCGTCGCGCCGGCCATCCCAGCCTGCCCCTGGAGCAACGCGCCGAGGGGCTTGATCACCACCTCCTCCTGACCGATCAGGTGGTCGACGACGAAGCCGATCCGCTGATTCCCCGCCTGGACCACCACCACATGGCCGGTATCTCCCTTCTTGTACTCGGTATGCTCCGCGCCCTTGACCAGCCATTTGCGCAGGTAGAACAGCGGCAGGGTCTTGTCCCGCACCAGCACCACCGGCTGGCCGTCGACGACATTGGTCTTACTCAGGTCCAGATCGAAAATCTCGCTGACTGAGGCCAACGGTAACGCGAAGGTCTGCTTGCCGAGCACCACCATCAGCGTGGGCATGATCGCCAGGGTCAGCGGCACCTTGATCCGCAACGTACTCCCCTTGCCCTTGCGGGAGTCGATCTCGATGGAGCCGTTCAACTGGGTGATGCGGGTCTTCACCACGTCCATGCCGACGCCGCGGCCGGAGACGTCGGAGATCTCGGTCTTGGTGGAGAAGCCGGGGGCGAAGATCAGGCTGAACGCCTCCTGGTCGGAGAGGCGGCCGGCGGCATCCTCGTCCATCAGCCCCTTCTCCACCGCCTTGGAACGCAGGATGTCGGGATCCATCCCCTTGCCGTCGTCGGAGATGGTGAGCAGGATGTGGTCCCCCTCCTGATCGGCGGCGAGCACCACGTGACCGACCCGCTTCTTGCCGGCCGCCTCGCGCTCCTCGGGCCCCTCGACGCCGTGGTCGACGGCGTTGCGCACCAGATGGACCAGGGGATCGGCCAACGCCTCCACCAGATTCTTGTCCACCTCGGTCTCTTCGCCCTGGAGCTCCAGCTGGACCTCTTTCTTGAGGCTGCGAGCGAGGTCGCGCACCACCCGCGGGAAGCGGCCGAACACCTTCTTGATCGGCTGCATGCGAGTCTTCATCACCGCGGACTGGAGATCGGCGGTGACCAGATCCAGGTTGGCCACCACCTTCGAGACCTCGTCGTCGCCGAAGGTCGAACGCAGCGTGGACATGCGGTTGCGCACCAACACCAGCTCGCCCACCAGGTTCATGATGTCGTCGAGGCGCTTGGTGTCGACGCGGACGGTGGCCTCGGACTGATCCCCCGTCGGTTTGCCCCCGGTCGCCGGGCGGCCGGGCGGCGCCTTGGCCGGAGGCTTCGGGGGGGCCGCGGCGGCGGGTGGCGGCTCGGCCGGCACCGCAGCCGGGGCGGCCGGAGGAGCGGCGGGCACGGCCATAGTCGCCGTGGCGGTGGGCCCCTTCCCTTCGCCATGGAGCTGATCCAGCAGTGCCTCGAACTCCGCCTCGGTAATCTCTTCGGACCCCGCGGCGGCGGGCGCCGGGGCGGCCGGCTGCGCCGGCGCAGGAGGGGCCTCCTCGCCGACGACCGGAGTCGGCCCCCGACCCTCGCCGTGAAGCTGATCGAGCAGCGCCTCGAACTCCTCCTCGGTGATCTCGTCGGACTCCGCCGCGGCCGCCGGGGCCACCGGCGCGGCAGGGGCCGCCGCCGCGGGCGTTCCATCGAGCTGATCGAGCAGCGCCTCGAACTCCTGATCGGTGATGTCGCCACCCGCCTCGCCGCCGGAGGCCGGGGCCGCGGCAGGCGCCTCGGGCACCGCTGCCGGAGCGACGGGGGCGGGCGCAGGCGGCGGGGCGGCATTGGGGTTGAGCAGCCGCTCCAGATCACCGATCAACTGCGGTGTGGCGGCACTGGGATCGTTACCGCCACGTACCTCGTCGAACTGGGAATTGAGGACATCCAGCACCTGCAGGAAGATGTCCATCATATCGGCATCGAGGTGCAACTGCCCCTGACGCAGCAGATTGAAGACGTCCTCCGAACGGTGGCAGACGGTTACCAGATTCTCCAGGTTGAGAAAGCCGGCCCCGCCCTTGATGGTGTGGAAGCCGCGGAAGATCGCGTTGAGCAGGTCGGTGTCGTCAGGGCTCTGCTCCAGCTCGACCAACTGCTCATTGAGCCGTTCGAGGATCTCCCCAGCCTCGACCAGGAAGTCTTGAACGATGTCGTCTTCGAGATCAACCGCCATTATTTTTTATCCTCAGAAGCCGAGACTGGCGAGCAGCTCATCCACGTCGTCCTGACCGGAGACCACATCGCCATGATCCACCCCGGGTACCGCCGGCCCGTGGGCGCCCACCGTCTCCTCCGACGGCACCTCCGCCTCCACCGCCGCGGCAACCGGGACGGCGACGGGAGAGGCGACGGAGGATTGACCGGCCAGCCGGATGATCCCCACCAGACTCTCTTCCACGTCCTGGACCAGGGTGATGACCCGGCGAATCACCTGGCCGGTAAGATCCTGGAAGTCCTGGGCCATCAGCACGTCGGAGAGATTGCCGTGGATCCGCGAGGAGTCGCCGGCCACGTCGTTGAGGAAGGTCGCGAGATCGCGACTCAGATTGCGGAACTCCTCCGCCTTCATCTCCTTGCGCAGGAAACGCTCCCACTGCCCGGAGAGCTCGCCGGCCCGCTTTTCGATCTGCTCGGAGAGCGGCAGACTCTCCTCCACCGCGTTGAGGGTGCGATGGGCGGCCTGCTCGGTCATGGTGATGACGTAGTTCAGCCGATCCTTGGCGTCCGGGATATCCTTCTCCGCCAGATCGGAGAGGTGGGAGTCGAGGTGGAAGTTCTTCAGGGCGTCGTGAAGCTCGCGGGTCAGTTTGCCCAGCTCCTTGAAGATATTGTTCTCCCGCATGCGGTCGAGTTCATCGAGCAGACGGGAGATCTCGGGTTCGTTGCCCACTTCTATTTGGCTGACCAGGGAGCGCGCGCGCTCCAGGGCAAGCTCTTTATCGGACAGGTAAAGGTCGCTCATCCGGGTACCCTTCGCGATTCAGGGGGGCGGCGCGGGTTCAACCCATGCGCTCGAAGATTCGTTCGATCTTCTCTTTCAGGGTCTGCGCCGTGAAGGGCTTGACGATGTAGCCGTTGACACCCGCCTGGGCCGCCTCGACGATCTGCTCGCGCTTCGACTCGGCGGTCACCATCAGGACCGGCAGCTGCGCCAGCCTGGGATCGGCGCGCACCGCCTTCAGCAGATCGATCCCCTGCATGCCCGGCATGTTCCAGTCGGTCACCAGGAAGTCGAAATCCCCGGACTGGAGCATCGGCAGCGCGGTGAGCCCGTCATCCGCCTCGTGGGTGTTGTTGAAGCCGAGATCCCGCAGCAGATTCTTGACGATGCGGCGCATCGTGGAGAAATCGTCCACGATGAGGATCTTCATGTTCTTATCCAAGACAACCTCCGCTGGTGGATCGGTTCCACCTAACCGTCTGTTTGCTTTCGGCGGGCCGACGAATCGTCCCTCCAAACGAACGTTCGGCCCGGAGGCTTGATCTGCCGTTCAAGGAAGATCAAGCCTCCGGGCCGCTCAACCAGTCGGCGAGCCGCGCCCGCAGGCGGACCATCGCCTGGCCGTGTATCTGGCACACACGCGACTCGCTCACCCCCAGCACTTCCCCGATCTCCCGCAGGTTGAGCTCGTCGTCATAGTAGAGCGACATCACCAGTCGCTCCCGCTCCGGCAGGCCCCCGATCGCCGTGGCCAGGTCCTGCTGGAAATCGGCCTCCTGAATCCCCTCGTAGGGCGAGGGGAGGTGGCCCATTATCCGTTCCTTCTGCTCGGTCTCGCCGGTGGCGAAGATCTCGTCGAAGCTGAACACCTTGCTGTTGCTGGCATCGGCGACGATCTGGTGGTACTCGTCGAGGGAGATGCCGAGCGCCTCGGCCACCTCGCTGTCCTTGGCGTCGCGCCCCTTGGCATTCTCGATCTCGTGCACCACCTCCGCCACTTGGCGGGCCTTGCGATGCACCGAACGGGGGGCCCAGTCGGTCTTGCGGATGTCGTCGAGCATCGCGCCGCGGATGCGGATGCCGGCGTAGGTCTCGAAACTGGCCCCCTGACCGGCATCATAGTTGCGCGCCGCCTCCAGCAAACCCACCATCCCTGACTGGATCAGGTCCTCCACCTGCACATTGGGTGGAAGGCGGCTGATCAAATGGTAGGCGATACGCTTGACCAGCGGCGCATGACGCTCCACCAGCTCATCGCGGCTGGCCGCTTTTTGCTGGGCAGCATACGTCGCGACATCCTTCATGGCAATAATTCCACGCCCTCCCCGGTTGTCGCGCTGATCAACCGTTCGACGAAAAACTCCAGATGGCCGCGCGCCTCGCTGGGCGGCGGCCAGCCGGCCACCCTCTGGGCGACGTTCCTGAACGCCGCAGCGGCCCGTGAGCGGGGGAAGGCTTCGACCACAGCCCGCTGTTTTTGCACGGCTTTCCGCAGGTATTCATCATGCGGGATTGTCCCGACAAAATCCAGCGTCACGTCCAGGAAGCGCTCCGCCACCCGGGAGAGCTTGAGAAACAGATCACGCCCCTCCTGGGCACTGCGCGCCATGTTGGCCAAAACGCGGAAGCGGAAGATGCCGTAGTCGCGATTGAGCACCTTCATCAGGGCGTAGGCGTCGGTGATCGAGGCCGGCTCGTCGCACACCACCACCAGCACCTCATGAGCCGCCCGGGTAAAACTGATCACCGCGTCGGAGATGCCGGCGGCGGTATCCACCACCAGGATGTCCACCGGCATGGAGAGCTCGCTGAAGGCGCGGATGATGCCGATATGCTCCGCCGGACTGAGCTCGGCCATGTGCTGGATGCCGGAGGTGGCGGGAATGATGTGCAGACCGGCCGGCCCCGACATCATGATCTCCTCCAGGGTACGTTCGCCGGCAAGCACGTGGGAGAGGTTGTAGCGGGGCTGCAGGCCGAGCAGCAGGTCGACGTTGGCCAACCCCAGGTCGGCGTCCATCAGCAGCACCTGCTGGCCCAGGGCGGCCAGAGCCACCGAGGTATTGACCGAGACGTTGGTCTTGCCGACGCCCCCCTTGCCGCTGGCCACGGCGATCACCCGCACCGGTTTGGGACGGGCGATGCGGCGCAGGCCGGCGGCCTGATCGAGCGGGATCTCAGACATGGAGCACATTCCCCGCATAGGCCATGGCCAGACTCTCCTCCTCCATCGCCTGGGCATTCTCCTGCATCATCATGACACCGCGATTGACCAGATTGTGGGCCCGCGCCGGGTGCATATCCTCCGGCACCCGCTGACCGTCACCGAGGTAGGCGACCGGCAAGCGATGGCGGATCGCCACCGAGAGGGCCCCGCCGAGGGTCGCCGCCTCGTCCAGCTTGGTAAAGATGCAGCCGGACAGCTCCACCTTGCGGAAGGCGCGGGCCGCCTGATCAAGGGCGGCGGTCTGGGCGGCGGCCGAGAGCACCAGATAGCTCTTCACCGGACCGACGCCGCGAAGCGTGGCGGTCTGCTCGGAGAGCCGCATGTCGCGCTGGCTCATGCCTGCGGTATCGATCAGCACCAATTTCTTGTCCTTCAACTCCGCCAGGGTGCTACGCAGTTCATCCCGGTTGCTGGCCACGTGGACCGTGATACCGAGCAGACGGCCGTAGGTCCGCAGCTGCTCGTGGGCACCGATCCGGTAGCTGTCGGTGGTCACCAGGGCCACATGGCGGCGGCCGTGACGCAGGGCGAAACGGGCCGCCAGCTTGGCGACGGTGGTGGTCTTGCCCACGCCGGTGGGACCCACCAGCGCCACCACACCGCCATTTGTCAAAATATCGTCACCGGTCACCTGGAGCTGCGCGGCCAACCGGGCCAGCCCCTGACGCCAGACGTGGTCCGCATCGGCGTCCGAAGGCACCATTGCGGCAATCTGCTTGCTCAGCGGCACCTCCAAACCGAGGGTCATCAGCCGCTGGAGGAGGTCGGCACGCACCGGCTGCCCCTCCTTCAACTCCCGCCATGCCAGACCGGAAAGCTGGCTCTCCAGCATCCCGCGCAGACTCTTCATCTCCTTGCGCATCTCCACCAGGGTCGGCTCCTGACTCCACTCTACCCGCTCGGGGGCCGGGACGCGCGGCGCCTCGGGCTCGGCGACCGCCCGCGGACGGGATTCCGGCAAGGTCCGTTCCGCCAACACCCGGGCCCGCGCCTTGCCGTCGACCGCCACCCCGCTCTCCCGGGTGCTCGGCACCTTCGCCACCGGCGAATCGAGCAGCGGCGCCTCGGCCGCGACCTGCTCCGGCTGCGGATTGAGCAGCGCCTCATCATAATCCACCGCGGCGACGATCTCGACCCCTCCGGACACCGGCCGGTTGGAGAGAATCACCGCATCGGCCCCCTGCTCCTGGCGAACCAGACGGATGGCCTCCCGCATGGTGGGGGCGAAATAGCGCTTGATCTTCATGAGGCGGTCCTCGTTCTACCCGGTGGCGCTTCAACCGCCGTTGATGGCGGCCTGTCCGACGTTGGCGACCACTTTGATCTGTTTGTTGTCCGGAATCTCTTCGTAGGCGAGTACGGCGAGACTCGGGATGGAGTGATGCACGAAGCGGGCCATCCACAACCGGATACCGCCGGCGACCAGCGCGACGGCGGGCTGCCCCGCCACCTCCTGACGCTGGGCGGCGTCCGCCAACGCCTTGTGCATGCGCTCCGCCAGGCCCGGCTCGATCCCCATCCCCTCCCCGGAGCCTTGCAGCGCCTTGAGCAAGATCTGCTCCAGGGTAGGGTCGAGGGTGATCACCGGCAGCTCCGGCTCCATGCCGACGATGTCCTGGACGATCTGCCGACGCAGCGCAATGCGCACCACCCCGGTCAGCGCGACGGGATCCTGACTCCTGCCGGCGTGTTCCGCCAAAGTTTCGGCGATGCTGCGCAGATCGCGGATCGGCACCCGCTCCGCCAGCAGGTTCTGCAACACCTTGACCACCGTGCCGAGCTGCAGCGTCTTCGGCACCAGCCCCTCCACCAGTTTCGGCGCCAACTTGGCCAGCCCATCGAGCAGTTGCTGCACCTCCTCGTGGCCAAGCAGCTCGGCGGCGTGCTCCTGGAGCACATGGGAGAGGTGGGTGGCGACCACGGTGGCCGCATCGACCACGGTGTAGCCCATGCTCTGGGCGTCGTCCTTCTGCCCCGCCTCGATCCACACCGCGTCCAGCCCGAAGGCCGGATCCTTGGTGGCGATACCATTGACCTGGCCGAACACCTGACCTGGATTGATGGCCAGCTCCCGATCCGGGTGCACCTCCGCCTCGCCCATCGGCACCCCCATCAGGGTGATCCGGTAGGCGTTGGGGGCGAGGTCGAGATTGTCGCGGATATGCACTGGCTGGATCAGGAAACCCAGCTCCTGGGAGAGCTTCTTGCGCACCCCCTTGATCCGCGCCATCAGCTCGCCCCCCTGGCTCTTGTCCACCAGCGGGATCAGCCGGTAGCCCACCTCCAGGCCGACGATGTCCACCGGCATCACGTCGTCCCAGGAGAGCTCGCGCGGGGCCGTCTCCGCGCCCGGCTCGGGCAGCGCCGCCTGGGCCTGCGGGGCCTCCAGCAACATCTGCTCGTCGCGCTTGCGCTTGTGGATCATGTAGGCCGCGCCACCGGCGGCGCTCGCCATGGTAAGGAAGGCGACGTTGGGCATGCCCGGAATGATGCCCATCACCCCCATCAGCCCCGCCGCCACCCCCAGCGCCCGCGGGTTGGCGAACATCTGGCCGAACACCTTCTCGCCCATCGCCTGCTTGTCGGTGGAGCGGGTGACGACGATGGCGGTGCCGATGGAGAGGATCAGCGAGGGGATCTGCGCCACCAGACCGTCACCGATGGTCAGCAGCACATAGAGCTGGAGCGCCTGGGAGAAGGGCAGGTCATGCTGGATGATGCCGATCCCCAGACCACCGATGATATTGATCGCCAGGATCAGGATGCCGGCCACCGCGTCGCCGCGGACGAACTTGGAGGCGCCATCCATGGAACCGTAGAAGTCGGATTCCCGGGCGATGTCCTCACGCCGCTCCTTCGCCTCCTCCTGGGTGATGAAGCCGGAGTTGAGGTCGGCGTCGATCGCCATCTGCTTGCCCGGCATGGCATCGAGGGTGAAGCGCGCGGTCACCTCGGATACGCGCCCGGCACCCTTGGTCACCACCACGAAGTTGACGATGGTGAGGATCAGGAAGACCACCAGGCCGACGGCGAAGTTGCCGCCCATGACGAAATTGCCGAAGGACTCGATCACCTTGCCCGCCGCGTCACCGCCGGCGTGGCCCTCCAGCAGGATGACGCGGGTGGAGGCGACGTTCAGTGCCAGCCGCAGCAGCGTCGCCACCAGCAGGATGGTGGGAAAGACCTCGAACTCCATCGGCCGCAGCACATAGATCACCACCAACAGCACCACCAGGGAGAAGATGATGTTGAAGGTGAAGAAGAGGTCGAGCAGGAACGGCGGCATCGGCACGGTGACCATCGCCAGCATGGCGATCACCAGCAACGGCGCGGCCAGACCGCCCCGCCCCGCCTCCATCATCCGCCGCATGATCTCCTTGAAATTCATCCCGCGAGCGCGCCTCTATTAAGGATGGGTCCGCAAATGAACGCGAATAAACGCAAATAATGAGAGGAGATGCACATCGCGTACCGATCGCCACGAGGGCAACGCGATCCGGGTGAGCTCAACGATCCATCCCGCCTCTCGATTTCGCGTTCATTTGCGTTCATTTGCGGACCAATCTGCTTTCCGCGCTTCACTGGAGCGGCTCCTCGCCGGGGCCGGGCTCGCGGCCGGGGCGGTCGCGCAGAAACTCCTCGGGGATCGGCAGGTTGGGCACGAACTCGCGGGGGTCCGCCGGGGTCTCCCCCTTCTTCAGTTGGAAGACGTAAGCGAGGATCTGGGCCACCGCCATGTAGAGCCCCACCGGAATCTCGCGGTCCAGCTCGGTGCTGAAGTAGACCGCGCGGGCCAGCGGCGGGGCCTGCAGGATCGGCACACCGTGCTCCTCCGCCTCGGCGCGGATACGCGCGGCCACCAGGTCCGCCCCCTTGGCCACCAGGAGCGGGGCACGCATCTTGTCCGGGTCGTACTTGAGCGCCACCGCATAGTGGGTCGGGTTGGTCACTATCACATCGGCCTCGGGCACTGCCGCCATCATCCGGCGGATCGCCGCCTCCATCTGCAACCGGCGGATCCGCCCCTTCACCTCGGGGCTGCCCTCGGCGTTCTTGTGCTCCTCCTTCACCTCCTGCTTGGTCATCTTCAGCTGGCGCTTGTGGTTCCACAGCTGGTAGGGAACATCCACCACCACCAGGATGATCAGCGACGAGGCGAACAGCAGGAAGCTCCAGAAGAGCAGATCGGCGGTATGGGCCAGCGCCCCCTCCACCGTCTCCCGCCCCAGACCGAGGACCTGCGGCTCGATGTGCCACAACCAGGCAACGGCGATGGACATGATCAGGACGAACTTGATCATCGACTTGCCCAGCTCCATCAACCCATTGACACCGAACAGCCGTTTCAGGCCGCTGATCGGGTTGAGCTTGCTGAACTTGAAACCCAGCGCCTGGGTGGACCAGACCCAGCCGCTGAGGGCGATGCTGGAAATCACCGCCACCACCGCCATCAGGACGAAGAACAGACTCATCCCCTCGAGGGCCCTGAGCAGCGCCCCCATCAGCGCCCCGACCATCGCCTCCTCGCTGAACAGCTGGGCGCGCTCCGGCTGGAACCCCCAGCGCATCAGCTCGGTGAGCATGCCGATGATCTGGTCGCCGACCAGCAGCATGGCGCTGGCCCCGGCCAACATCATCGCCATGGTGGAAAGCTCCTTGGAGCGCGGCACCTGCCCCTTGGAACGGGAGTCGGAAAGCCGTTTTCCCGTGGGCTCTTCTGATTTGTCCTGGCCGTCGGAGTTCTCGGCCATAGCATCACTCTCTCAACGTTGGGGCCCCGACAGGCGGCCGTTCACGGAATCCCGCTGACCACCTTGCGCGCCGTCTCCAGCGCCGCCCGCATCTCCTCGACGAAGTGGGGCACCACGTCCGGCAGGGTAATGGTGATCACCACGAATCCGATCATCATGAAGATCGGCATGCCCACCGAAAAGATGTTGAACTGGGGGGCGGCCTTGGTCACCACACCGAAGGCGAGCATCACCACCAACAATGAGGCGATCACGGTGATCGCCATCATCAGGGCGATACGGAACATCCGCCCGGAGAAGGCCACCACCTCCCAGAACCCCTCGCGTCCGATCCCCTCGGTACCCACCGGCAGGAGACGGAAGCTGTCGGCGAGCAGTTCGAAGACCATCAGGTGGCCATCGAAGGCGAGAAACAGCAGCCCCACCAGGATGGTGTAGAGCATCCCCAGCACCGGCACCTGGGAGCCGGCGATCGGATCCACCATGGTGGAGAAGCCGAGGCCGATCTTCATCGCGATGGTCTGGCCGCCGATGATGAAACCGGCGAAGATCAGCTGGAAGAAGAAACCCATGCTGACGCCGATCACCAACTGCTGGGCGATCACCATCACCCCCTCGCCGCTCAACGCGTCGATCTGCGGCATCGGCGGCAGCGTCGGAACGATCCCCAGGGTCAGCGCCAAGGCCAGGTAGAGACGCACCCGCATCGGCGCGAAGTCGGTGCCGAACAGCGGCATCGTCGCCACCAGCGCCGAGATCCGGGCGAACGGCCACATGAAGGAGCCGACCCAGGCGGCGATCTCGGGGGTACTGAAGTTCATCGGTGTGCCGCGCCGTCCCGGCGTCTCCACGGGGTGCGGAAGGGACCATCCATCATCACGCGGCGTAACGGCTCGCCCTTCTGATTGAACCGCAGATTAACGCAGATTTTCGCAGATGTGTTCTCGGCCCAATCTGCGGAAATCTGCGTTAATCTGCGGTTGAGTCTCTTGATGGGGTGAGCCGTTACCACGCCCCGCCCTACTGGATCACGAACAGCAGGTTCTGGATCAGCCCCTGGAAGAATTCGGTCAACATCTGCAGCATCCGCGGACCGAAGTAACTCAGCGCCGCCATGGTCACCAGCAGCTTGGGGATGAAGGTCAGCGTCATCTCATTGATCTGGGTGGCCGCCTGGAACATGCTGATGAGGATGCCGACCACCAGCGACGGCAGCAGGATCATCGCCAGCAGCAGGGCGATCAGATGGATCGTCTGCTGGAAGATCGCGAGCACCGATTCGGGGGTCATCCTGGCAGCTCCCTAGATGTAGAAGCTCTGGGCCAGGGTGCTGACGATCAGCATCCAGCCGTCCACCAGCACGAACAGCATGATCTTGAACGGGATCGAGATCATCATCGGCGAGAGCATCATCATGCCCATCGCCATCAGCGTGGAGGCGACCACGAGGTCGATCACCAGGAACGGGATGAAGATCATGAAACCCATCTGGAAGGCGGTCTTCATCTCGCTGGTGACGAAGGCCGGGATCAGCACCGACCAGGGAACATCGTCCGGGCCGTTCATGTCCTGGCGGCCGGAGATGCGACCGAAGGTCTCCAGCTCCTTCTCCCGGGTCTGCCCCAGCATGAAGGCGCGGAACGGCACCGCCGCCCGCTTGACCGCCTCCTCCACCCCGATCTTCTCGTCCAGGTAGGGGGCCACCCCATCGGTATAGGCCTGATCGAACACCGGGCTCATGACGAAGAAGGTGAGAAACAGGGCGATCCCCACCAGCACCTGATTGTTGGGGGCGCTGTTCAGCCCCGACGCCTGGCGGACGATCGCGAGCACGATGACGATCCGGGTAAAGGCGGTCATCATGATCAGGATCGACGGCAGCAGGCCGAGGATGGTGAGGACCGCCAGGGCCTGGATGGTCATCGAGTAGGTTTGGCCACCGTTGGGATCGGTGGTCACCATCACCGCATCGATCGCCGGCCGCGCCCACGCCCACTCCGCGGGCAGGAGCAGCAGCGACAGGAGCAGAATCCAGCGGATCATCACTCCGCCTCCCGCCGCTGCGCCGCGCGCTGGCCGATGACCTGAGCGAGCCGCTCGGCGAACCCCTCACCGACCACCGGCGGAACCTCCACCGGCTTCTCCAGTACGTGCAGGGCACGCACCTCCCCGGGGGCCACCCCGATCAACAGTTGGGTATCACCCACCTGCACCAGCACCACCCGCTCGCGCTGCCCCACGGCGAGACCGCCGAGCAGACGCAACGCCCCCCCGGCCGGCGCCTGAAACAGACTCATCCGGCGGACCACCCACGCAACGCCCCAGATGGCGGCAAGCACCATCAGCAGGCTGAGCACCACATTGAGGACGCTGCCGGCCGCCAGCGGATCGGCAACGCGGGCCGGTGCCGGAGAGGCCTTCGTCCGACCCTCGGCAGCCCCGTGAACGGCGGCTACCGGGGCATCGGATCGAACGGCGGCGGGCGTGGAAACCGGCTCGGCGGCAAAACACACGGCGACCAGCAGCCAACCGACCGCAGCCACCGCCACCCTGCCAACCCAACCGCGACGACTCATCACGCCCCCTACTTGAGCTTCTTGATCCGCTCCTGCGGACTGATCACATCGGTGAGGCGGATACCGTACTTCTCGTTGACCACCACCACCTCGCCATGGGCGATCAGGGTCCCGTTGACCGTGACGTCCAGCGGCTCGCCGGCCAACCGATCCAGCTCGACCACCGAGCCCTGATTGAGCTGCAACAGGTTGCGGATCGGGATGTGGGTGGAACCCACCTCCATGGAGATGGTCACCGGGATGTCCATGATCACATCCAGATTGACGTCGTTCTCCGGGATCCCCGCGCCGGGATCCGGCTCCAGGTCATCGAACGGGGCCCGCTGCACCTCCGGGGCCGGCGCCTGCATGTCGGCCAACGCGTCGGCGGCGGCCGGGTCCCCCTCCTCGCCGGCCTCGGCCAGCGCCGCGGCCCACTCGTCGGCCAGAGCCGCGTCGTCGATCTCTTCACTCATGGTCCACTTAACCTCTCGCTCACTCGCGAAGTTTTACCCGTTCGGTCACCTTGATCGCCATGTTGCCCCGCGAGACACCCAACCGCCCACGGAAGATCGGGATGTTCTCGGCGCGGATGGTGACCGTCTCCGGCATCTCGATGGGGATCACGTCGCCCGCCTTCATGTTGACCATGTCGCCGAGCCGCAGGGTGGTCTCGGTCAACATGCTGGAGAGCCGCACCTCCGCCTCCTTCATCTCCTCCTGCAGCGCGGTGGTCCAGCGCTCGTCGGTATCGGTACGGTCGGACTGGATGCCGGCGTCGAGCAGCTCGCGGATCGGCTCCACCATGGAGTAGGGCATGGTGATGTGCATGTCCCCACCGCCCCCCTCCAGCTCCACGTGGAGAGTGGAGACCACCACCACCTCGGTAGGGCTGACGATGTTGGCGAACTGGGGGTTGACCTCCGAGTTGATGTACTCGAAGTCCACGTCCATGACCGGCGCCCACGCCTCCTTGAGGTCCTTGAACACCTCACGGAGCATCATCTGCACCACCCGCAGCTCGGTGGGGGTGAACTCGCGCCCCTCGATCTTGGCGTGGAAACGACCGTCGCCGCCGAAGAAATTGTCCACCACCACGAAGACCAGCTTCGGGTCGATGACGAACAGCGCGGTGCCGCGCAACGGCTTGATCCGCACCAGGTTGAGACTGGTCGGCACGTAGAGGCTGTGGACGTACTCCGAGAACTTGACCATCTGCACGCCGCCCACCGCAATCTCCGCGGAGCGGCGCAGCATGCTGAACAGACTGATGCGGTAGTGGCGTGCGAACCGCTCGTTGATCATCTCCAGGGTCGGCATGCGACCGCGGACGATGCGGTCCTGGCTGGCGAAGTCGTAGGCACGGACCTCGCCTTCGAGCTCCTCCTCCGCCTCGGTCTCCACATCGCCGCTGTCGACGCCGTGGAGCAGGGCATCGATCTCTTCCTGCGACAGAAGGTCGTTGACGGCCATTTAGTGCACTTCGCTCTTACTGCATCACGAAACTGGTGAAGTAGATCGCCTCCACACCCGGCTTGCCGGTGCGCTCCTTGAGGATGCTCTGGACCTCGGTAAGTGCCTGCTTGCGAATCTGGATCTTCCCTTCGCGGGTGCTCAGGGTCTGGTAGTTCTGACTGCTGAAGAGCAGCACCAGGGAGTTGCGGATGCGCGGCATGTGGTGCTCGATCTCCGCCACCATCGCCGGATCCCGGGTCATCACCTCCACGGTCACCTGGAGGAAGCGCACCAGACTCTGATCCTCGAAATTGACCACGAAGGGCGGGTCGAGGGAGACGTAATGGGGCTTGGCGTTGGCCGGCGTCTCCTGCTTGGCCGCCTCCGCCGCCGCCACCGCCGCCTTCTCATCCCCCTTCATCGCCTGGACGATGAAGAACATCGCCACCACGTTGACGAGCAGCACCACCGCCACCACGGCAATGATGATGATCAGCTTCTTCTTGTTCTTGCCGCCGCCTTCCGGCTGGATCTCATCTTCCGCCATCTTCCCGATCCTCTTCGTAGACGGCCCCGCGGGGCCGGTGGTTCAAGCGCCTTACCCCACGAAGCAATGGTCGCGCCAAACGGAATTTCTTTCCCGCCCCCCGGCCGCGAGCCCTGCGGGCCGCGGCCGGGGGGCGGGAAAGAAATTCCGTCATTGAGTTGGGTCTTGATTACGCCTTCGACACCCTTCTGCGCCGAAGGTTTGACGCCATCCGGTCGGGGACGGCGGAAATGCGGCATTCTCCCGTGAGCGGGGGGGGCATGGCAAGGGGACGAAAAACAACGAACCCCCGCCGAGGCGAGGGTCCGCGCATATCAGTGCGCCCGACAGGCGCCTGGCAATCTGTCAACGAATATGACGGGCTACCGGATTCAGATCTTGAACTGGCCGACCAGCGACTGGAGCTTGTGCGCCAACCCCGCCAACTGCTCGCTGGCCGAGGCGGTCTGGCTGGCGCCGTTGGCGGTCTCGTCGGCGACGCTGGTGATGTTGACCACGTTGCGGTTCATCTCCTCGGCGACCGCCGTCTGCTCCTCCGCCGCCGAGGCGATCTGGGTGTTCATGTCGGTGATCGTGGAGACCGCCCGGGTGATCGTCTGCAGCGACTCGCCGGCCGCCGCCGCCTGGCGCACGCTCGACTCCGCCTGGGCGCGCCCCTCCTCCATCACCTTCACCGCCTGCCCCGCGCCGGCCTGCAGCTTCTCGATCATCTGCTGGATCTCTTCGGTCGACTTCTGGGTGCGCGAAGCGAGCGTGCGCACCTCGTCGGCCACCACCGCGAAACCGCGCCCCTGCTCGCCGGCCCGCGCCGCCTCGATCGCCGCGTTCAGCGCCAGCAGGTTGGTCTGCTCGGCAATCCCCTTGATCACGTCGAGGATGGTGCCGATCTCCGCGCTGTCGGTCTCCAACTGGTGGATCACCCCCGCCGCCTTCTCCACCTCGGTGGCCAACCGGTCGATCGCCTCGATGGTCTGGTCGACCACCTGGCGCCCGTTCTGCGCCTCGCTCTCCGCCTGATGGGCCGCTTCCGCCGCCGAACCGGTGTTGCGCGCCACCTCCTGCACGGTGGCCGACATCTCGGTCATGGCGGTGGCCACCTGATCGGTCTCGGAGTGCTGACGCTCCAGCCCGGCACTGGTCTGACGGGTCACCGCATGGAGCTGGTCCGCCGCCGCCGCCAATTGCGCCGAGGAACCGACCACCTCCCCCATCACCCCCTGCACGCGGGCAAGGAAGCGGTTGAAGCCGCGCGCCAGATCACCCAGCTCCCCCTTCGAACGCTCGTCGAGACGGAACGCCAAATCCCCCTCGTCCTGGGCGCGCACCATCCGCTCCACCGACTCGCGGATCGGCCGCGAGACCTGCCGGTTGAGCAGCAGCCAGATCACCGACAAGGTGAGCACCAGCAGCACCACCACGATCACCGTCCCCTGCATCAGATGGGAGCGCAACGCCGCATCCGCATCGGTCAGCGGGCGGATCACCTCGAAGGAGCCATGCAGATCCCCCGGGCGCTTGTTCTCCATCGGATAACCGAGGATATCCTTGCCGTCGTCACGCCCCCACAGCGTCTTCGCGGTGGCGGGGTCACCGTGGCACACCATGCACTGCTTCTCCAGGCGCACCGGCCGGAAATAGCGCACCGCATTCATACCTTCGTCAACCACGTAGTATTCGGAAGCCGAACGGTTGCTCTCGAAATACTTGAGCGCCCGCGCCTCCACCGCGTCGGGCTCGTTGTCGGAGTTGCGCGCACCGGCCCGCGGGGTGCGAAACTCGAAGCCCCCCTCCGCCGCCTTCGCCTTGGCCGCCTCCCACGCCGCCACCACCGGCACCGCGGCAAGGATCTTGTTGCGCCGGTCCTTCTCCGAGGTGTACTGGAGATCGCGCAACTTCTCAGTGGAGAAGAGCCCCATGCGCCACTTGCCGGCCATCCCCTCGCGCACCGATTCGGCCATCAGGATCAGATTGCGCGCCCCCCTCACCTCACCGTCGACGACGCTCTCCTGTTGGACCTTGATGTAGGCGGTGAACAACACGGCGATCAGCAACACCGTCAGCGCGGCGACGATGGTGATGATGCGGAAACCGACGGAATCGACCTTCTTCATTATCTGTAGCGCCTTCTGAAATGAGCGACCTCGAATACGCGGGCCCTTATACCATATATCGTCCGACGCACGACGGACGCGGCCCTACCTCAACCGATCGCTGACGAACTGCGAGAGGATCTCCCGGCTATCCCCCTTGAACTCCAGGAACTGCATACCCAGCCGATGCAGGTGCTCGTTGCCGATGTAGTGGACATAGACCACCTTGGCCCGCGCCTCGAAGCGCCTCGCACGCACGCCGTGGTCGAGCTGGAAGAAGATATCGAAGGCCCGCCCCACGTCGGCGCTATGCCGACACTTCACCGACACCCCCCCCATGGAGAGATCGGAGGCACGCCCGTAGACCACCTCACCGTCGCTCTGGACAATCCCCACCCGCCGGTCGATTGGCACCCGCGGAGCCGCTCTGCGCTCACTCATCGCTTGATCAAACCTCGAATGCCATCCGCCACAACGACCACCCGCGCCACCCTCGCCAATCCCTGACAACGTGCAGCAGTGTGGTACCAGCCGGTAACTATACGGATAGAAACCCCGCCGATCTACGTATATTCGACGCAAACAAGGGTCGAAGAGCGGAGGTGAGAAAGGCGCGCCCGGGGAGCGCCAAAGAAAAAGGCCCGTACCGAAGGGGTACGGGCCTTTCCATGGATGGTGGGCTGTCAGGGACTCGAACCCCGGACCTAGTGATTAAGAGTCACCTGCTCTACCAACTGAGCTAACAGCCCGAAAGAGGACGGCGAGTTTAGCGCAAGCGCCCGACCAACTCAACCGTTTCAAATATGGGGTGAGCGATGGGTTTCGAACCCACGACCGCCGGTACCACAAACCGGAGCTCTACCAGCTGAGCTACGCCCACCATAGAAACCAATCCTGTCGCCTGCCGGAGAGATGGCGCGCCCGGCAGGACTCGAACCTGCAACCCTCGGCTTAGAAGGCCGATGCTCTATCCGGTTGAGCTACGGGCGCATGTTCTGACCCATCACCCCGGAGGGCGCAGCCCTCCGCGCGCGGGGTATGTGGTCGGGGTAGAGGGATTCGAACCCCCGACACCCTGCTCCCAAAGCAGGTGCGCTACCAGACTGCGCTATACCCCGGGTATCCGTAGCCGGTAAGCCCTTCACGGCAGGCGCGGAATACTACCAACATCGTTTTTCCCGGTCAAACGGAAAATTCACCTCTTCCGGGGGCCGCTTCCGCCCCCCTTCATCAGGCTGTAACATCGCATCCATGGTCTGGAAACCCCATGTCACCGTCGCCACCATCGCCGAACGCGACCACCGTTTCCTGCTGGTGGAGGAGCGCTCCACCGGCGGCGGGCTGGTACTCAACCAGCCCGCCGGCCACCTGGAGGAGGGCGAGACCCTGATCCAGGCGGTGATCCGCGAGACCCTGGAGGAGAGCGCCTGGCACTTCAAACCCGCCGGCCTGGTGGGCTTCTATCGCTGGACCACCCCGCGCGGACGCACCTACCTGCGCGCCACCTTCTACGGCGCGCTCCACGACCACCAGGCGGACCGCCCCCTCGACGACGGGATCCTGCGCACCCTCTGGCTGAGCCGCGAGGAGATCGCCGAGCGCGGCCCGCAACTGCGCAGCCCGATGGTCCTGCGCTGCGTCGACGACTACCTGGCCGGCCACCGCTACCCCCTCTCCCTGCTCCACGACGGCCTTGCTCCCCTGCCGGACGCGCCCCCGCAGTAATCCGCGCCCCACGCGCCCGGAAAAAGAGAAGGACGTATCCTCCGGTGAGACGAGCGTTCTTCGGGCGCGGGTCATGGTGTCAACACCGGCCACATGATCGTGCATTTTTCACAGGCAATTGAGGAATTGGAAAGAATTTCAAGGGACGATCGTCAAATTCTTCTTCAGCCTGATAGGCTATCCGAAATTTCCTACAGCCTCGGTTATTGGCAATTGGGGTGCTCGGGTTGAGATGGGTGTCCCTGTTGATGCGCCCCGATCAAACCGCTGCACCCCACCGACCACCTCCGCCCCTACGCCCGGGCGCAGGCCGACGAGGCCGAACAGATCGAGGAGGCGATCCGCCGCTCCATGGGCAACAAGACCCGCGCCACCTACAGACCATGAAGGGCATGAAGGGGGCGAACGCATTATCGGCGCCGTGCCCAAACGCACCGCTTCCCCACTCCCGAGATCGACCCCACCGGACACTGTAGGAGCGGCCCCAAGGCCGCGATGGCCGGGAAGAATCGCGGCCTCGGGGCCGCTCCTACAGCCCGTAGGTCGGCGATGCTTCGCCGACGAAAACGAAGGCAGCGGAGCGAACGCCGCGATACGCCGTCAGAATCCACGGACGGGTTCTCCGCCAGATCCCACCGCGAGACCGGATTCCAGCACCCCGATCTCCTCAACGGAGAGTCCGGCGGCCTCCGCAACCGCCTCTATCGCCACGCTCTTCGCCAACTGCGCCACGGCAACCTTGCGAACGCCTTCCGCCAGCCCCTCTCCCCTCATCGCGCCAGCGCACGCAGAACCGCCTGCGGCTCCTTGCTGACGACGTTGAGCAGCACCAGGGCAGGGCCATGGGGCGCACGGTCGCCGCGTTCCCAGTGGCGCAGGGTACTGACGCTGATGCCGAAGGCGGCGGCGAACTCGGTCTGGCTCATATCCAAACGGGTGCGGAGGTTCTTTACGTCCAGCGGGGTGAATTCGTGGACGACCGCCCGGGGGCATTCGCCCTTGGAAAAGGCGACCGCCTCCTCCAGGCCCTGTTTGATGCTTTCGAACATTTCAGACATGGGTACCACCGTAATGCCTCACCAGGAGCGTGGTGAGTTTCGCCAGTTCGTTGCGTTCGGCCTTGGAGAGGTTTTCCTTTTCGCTCTTGCCGAACAGGGTGAGCAGAAAGAGGGGCCGGGTGGCGTTGTGGAAAAAATAGATCACCCGTGCCCCACCACTCTTGCCGGTATTGCCCGTTGCCCAACGGAGCTTGCGGACACCGCCAGTGCCGCTCATCACCACGCCCGCGTGGGGATGGGCCGCGAGGTAGTCGATAATTCCTTGCCGTGCCCCTTCCGACAGGAGGTCGCTCGCCCTGCGCTGAAACTCAGGCAATTCGACAACGGTATGTAGCCCATTATAGTAATCCATTGGATTAT
>NZ_BAAHXB010000009.1:0-88697 GCF_054657215.1 Endothiovibrio diazotrophicus | reverse complement strand
ACCCTTCCCATTGAATTCACCGATAGGCGCGCTGTTCAGCATCCATCCGCGGCAGGACCAATGGACAACGACCCACTGATCTCCCCCCTCGTCGAGCGACTGACCCGCGAGATCGACGAAGAGCAATCGGTCCGCTCCGCAAGGGATACTATTTCCAAAATCATCGGAGAGTACGGCGCACGTCCCCGGTCCGTATTCCCGCAAGTGCTTGCGGAGCTGGAGCACCACCCGTCGTTGGAGTTCCTACACGCCGTTGCAAGGAACTACTGGAGAACCTTCCACGCCGGAAGAGCGCGCCGATATCCAGCGCACGAGAAACTCAAGCGCCTCGCCCCGGACGCCTTCGCCGGAATCGTGTCCACCATGAACAACCAGAGGGGAAGGCTGTACGAGCGGACCTTCGGCGAGGCGATGGTGCGCTCGGAACTGGAACGACGCCATCCCGGAAAGCGCTTCACCATCGAGGTGGACCGCCGCAGCTTCACCACCGTCATCGACGAGAGGCCGACGAAGAGAAGGGCCGATCTCTACATCGAGGAGCTGGGGATGATGATCGAGATCAAGTCCGGAAGGGTCCATCACAACCGCCACGTCCGCCGCCAAATCCGCAAGGATGCTCAACTACTGCGCGACGGCGTAGTCGACGAGTGTCACTGGTTCCTGTTCTACGGCGCCTCGAAGCGGGTGCTCGACGACCTGGACCGTTCGGGGATCGATTTCTACGACTTCGAGTTCGGCTTCGACGATGACGAACCCGACGACGACACGGCAATGATCATTCGGGTCTGAACTCTCCCACAGCCAACAACGACGACTCCCGACACCGCGGCATCATTCCCCATATCCAGGTGGTGAAGAGCAGCTCCCTTCCATCGTTTGGACAGCCTCTTTCAGCAGCGGGATATCTTGATGGATAACGCTCCAGATCTGGCCAAGGTCCAGTCCGAGATAGTCGTGAACCAATACGTTGCGAAACGCGGCAATAGCGCGCCAATCGATGTGCGGCTGGGTTGCCTTGATCTCGGTGGAAAGGCGTTGTGTGGATTCAGCCAGAGTCTGGAGGTTTCGGATTACCGCGTCTTGCAAGGTGTGGGAGGCCATGAAGGCTTCGCGCCCCGACGCTATGTTCTCATCGATCCTCACCATACATTCCAGGATGTGGGCGAGAAGCGCCGGGTCTCTGTCGGTCCCATCCATTGGACTAAAGCGGCTTGGCCTCGGAGAGAACCCGATCGCGGATTCGGGGGTTGAGCCCGTGGTCGGTAACCACGTCGATGGAGCGGTGAAGTTCTTCTTCCAGATCCAGAATCAAGCCTGCGGGAAACCACGGCGAGGTCTTACCGGAGACCGCCACCAGCAGGTCGACGTCCGAGTCGTCCCGGTCGTCGCCACGGGCGGCGGAGCCGAACACCCGGACGTTTGCCGCGCCATGGCGGTGAGCGATCTCCAGGATCCGCTCCCGACGCACTTGCAGTTCTTCCAAAAGGGACACCCCTCACCCCCCAGACAGGCCGATTGACCGGTCAACTTTACCACCATCCTCCCGCACGGTGTCGCCGCCGGGCCGTAACCAAGGGGACACGCCGCTACCCCAACGCCCGCGCCCGCAGCTGGACGCAACCGCCGTCCACATCCTGGCCGCCGGAGTTGCGCAGGGCGGGGTCGGTGGTGTGCAGCGAGAGAGCCAGGGCGGGCTTTACCGGCCCCTGGTGCAGGCGTTCGAAGGCGCACCGGTCGCCTACGGTGGAAAAGACCAGGCTCTTGTGGGCTCCACATGCAACCGGGTTGAACCGTCGGCGGCGGCGCGCACGGCACGCCCTATGGGATCGCGTGAACCGGGTTCACAGCCTCGTTTCTCAAATTGGAAATTTGAGAAACGAGGCGAGGATGGCGGCAAAGCGGTACCACTGGTCGGCGTAGGCGTAGTGGCCGGCGCGCGCCAAAACCACCAGGCCGGCGTCGGGGATCAGCCGCTCCATCAGCCGGCCGTCGGCGGGCGGGGTGGCGGCGTCGTTCTCGCCCCAGAAGAGCAGGGTGGGGACGGCGATCTCGGGCAGGCGGTCGCGGACATCTTCGTTGACCACCTTGACCAGGATCCGGCGCATGATCCCGGAGGCGTTGCGGTAGTCGCTGGAGCCGGCGCGTTCGCGGGCCCGCTGGACGACGGGTTCGAACACCCCCTTGAGGCCGGGAAGGGTGGCGAGTCTGCGGGCCAGTTTGAAGCCGTAGACCTTGAGGTACCACTTGGGGCCGTGGCGGGCGCGGATGCCGGCGGCGTCGATCAGCACCAGGGTGGAGGCGAGGCCCTTGGCGCCGAGCAGGATGGAGAGCTTGCCGCCGAAGGAGTGGCCGATCAGCACCGGGCGGTGGATGGCGAGTTGCTCGAAGAGCCTCTCCAGCAGGGCGGCGTATTCGGGGCTGCCCCACACCTCAGGCGGCTCTTCGCTCTTGCCGAAGCCGGGGAGGTCGACGGAGAGGGTGTCGAAGTGGGGTTCGAGCAGGTCGTGGATCGGCGCGACGGCGGCGGTGGAGGCGCCCCAGCCGTGGAGGATCACCACCGGGCTGCCGCTGCCGCCGCGCCGGTAGTGGATGTTCAGGCCGTCAATTTCAATCCACAAGAGAAGAGGTCCGCAAATGCACGCAAATGAACGCAAATGAAGAGCAATCAAATCCTTTGATTTGCGTTCATTTCGCGTTCATTTGCGGACATGTCTTCAAATTCGGGAAGATCGCTTCAAGCGAGCTTCCCGTGGCACTGCTTGTACTTCTTGCCGGAACCACAAGGGCAGGGGTCGTTGCGGCCGATCTTGTCGTGGTCGCGAACGTAGGGAGTGTGCTCCTCTTCCTGTTCGTGCTCGACCTCGGCGGCCGCCGGACCGCCCTGGGAGACGTTGCCGGCGTCGGCGTGCTGGAACTCCATCTCGCGGCTCTGGCGGCGCTGCGCCTCCAGGGCCTCGACGTCCTCTTCGGCGTGTACCTGGACGCGGGAAAGGATCGCCACCACCTCGTGCTTGATCCGCTCCAGCAACTGCTGGAACATCTCGAACGACTCGCGCTTGTACTCCTGCTTGGGGTTCTTCTGGGCGTAGCCGCGCAGGTGGATGCCCTGGCGCAGGTAGTCCATGGCGGCCAGGTGCTCCTTCCACAGGGTATCCAGCACCTGCAGCATCACCGCCTTCTCGAAGTGGCGGGCGACCGGCTCGCCGACCGCCTCCACCTTCGCCTGGTAGGCACTGTCGAAGGCGTCGAGGATCCGTTCGCGCAGGGTCTCCTCGTGCAGCGAGTGGTCGACCTCCAGCCAGCCGCGGATGTCGAGCTGCATGCCGAAGGTACCCGCCAGGGCCTCCTCCAGACCGGCCACGTCCCACTGCTCCTCGATGGTCTGGGGTGGGATGTACTGGGCGATCACCTCCGCCACCACGTCCTCGCGGATCGCCTTGATGGTCTCGGAGATGTCCTCCTCGGCCATCAATTCGGCGCGCTGCTGGTAGATCACCTTGCGCTGGTCGTTGGCGACGTCGTCGAACTCCAGCAGTTGCTTGCGGATGTCGAAGTTGTAGGCTTCGACCTTGCGCTGGGCGTTCTCGATCGCCTTGGAGACCCACGGGTGCTCGATCGCCTCGCCCTCCTTCATGCCCAGTTTCTGCATCATGCCGGAGACCCGCTCGGAGGCGAAGATGCGCATCAGGTTGTCTTCCAGCGCCAGATAGAAGCGGCTGGAACCCGGGTCGCCCTGGCGGCCGGCACGGCCGCGCAGCTGATTGTCGACGCGCCGCGAGTCGTGGCGCTCGGAACCGATGATGTGCAGGCCGCCGGCGTCGAGCACCTGCTGGTGGCGCTTCTTCCACTCCTCGCGCTTGACCGCGTGGACCAGCGGGTCGGTGTTCTCGGGCAGCGCCGCCAACTCCGCGTCCAGGGAGCCGCCGAGGACGATGTCGGTACCGCGGCCGGCCATGTTGGTGGCGATGGTCACCGCGCCGGGGCGGCCCGCCTGGGCGACGATCTCCGCCTCGCGGGCGTGCTGTTTGGCGTTGAGCACCTCGTGCTTGACGCCGCGCTTGTCGAGCAGGCCGGAGAGGAGTTCGGAGGCCTCGATCGAGGCGGTACCGACCAGCACCGGCTGCTGGCGCTTGAGGCAATCCTCGATGTCCTCGGCGATCGCTTCGAACTTCTCGCGCTGGGTGAGGTAGACCAGATCGCCCTGATCGTCGCGCACCATCGGCCGGTTGGTGGGGATCACCACGCACTCCAGGCCGTAGATCTGCTGGAATTCGTAGGCCTCGGTGTCGGCGGTGCCGGTCATGCCGGCGAGCTTGTCGTAGAGGCGGAAGTAGTTCTGGAAGGTGATCGAGGCGAGGGTCTGGTTCTCCTGCTGGATCGCCACCCCCTCCTTCGCCTCGATCGCCTGGTGCAGCCCCTCGGACCAGCGGCGGCCGGGCATGGTGCGGCCGGTGAACTCGTCGACGATGACGATCTCGCCGCCCTGGACGATATAGTCGACGTCCTTGCTGAACAGCACATGGGCGCGCAGCGCGGCGTTGAGGTGGTGGAGCAGCATGATGTTGCCGGCGTCGTAGAGGCTCTCCCCCTCCTTCAGCAGCTGCACCTCGGTGAGCAGCCGCTCCACCTTCTCGTGCCCCTCCTCGGTGAGGTAGATCTGCTTGGCCTTCTCGTCGACGGTGAAGTCGCCGGGGACGGTCACCTCCTCGCCCTCGCCCTCCTGGCGGGTGAGCGAGGGGATCAGGGTGTTGATCCGCTGGTAGACCGCGGCGTTGTCCTCGGCCGGGCCGGAGATGATCAGCGGGGTGCGCGCCTCGTCGATGAGGATCGAGTCCACCTCGTCGACCACCGCGAAGGCGAGCTCACGCTGCGCCTTCTCCTCCACCGAAAAGGCCATGTTGTCGCGCAGGTAATCGAACCCCAGCTCGTTGTTGGTGGCGTAGGTGATGTCGGCCTGGTAGGCGGCGCGCTTCTCCAGCGGGTCCTGGCCGGGGACGACCACGCCGACGGTGAGGCCGAGGAACTGGTAGATGCGCCCCATCCAGCCGGCGTCGCGACGGGCCAGATAGTCGTTGACGGTGACCACGTGGACACCGCGACCGGGCAGGGCATTGAGGTAGACGGCCAGGGTCGCCACCAGGGTTTTGCCCTCGCCGGTCTTCATCTCGGCGATCTTGCCGTCGTGGAGCACCATGCCGCCGATCAGCTGGGTGTCGAAGTGACGCATCTGGAGCACCCGCTTGCCCGCCTCGCGGACCACCGCGAAGGCCTCAGGCAGCAGTTGGTCGAGGGTCTCGCCCTGCTCAAGCCGGGCACGGAACTCGGCGGTCTTGCCGCGCAGTTCGTCGTCGCTGAGCGCCTCGATCTCCGGTTCCAGCGCGTTGATACGCTCGACCGTCTTGCGCATGCGTTTGACCAGCCGCTCGTTGCGGCTGCCGAAGATCTTGCTCAGTAGCTTGCTGACCATGGAGGAGTGGGTTCCCTTGCGAAGATTCGACGTTCCGGAACCGCGAACCGGCCGCGAGCGAGTGCGGCCGGCGCGGACGGGATGAGGAGGGTTGTTACTTGGCGTCGGCGCGGATGTAGCGGAGCGGGTTGACCACCTTGCCCTGGACGATCACCTCGAAGTGGACGTGGGGGCCGGTGGAACGGCCGCTGGAGCCCATCTTGGCGACGGTCTCGCCCTTCTTCACGGTGTCGCCCACCTTCACCAGGATCTTCTGATTGTGGGCGTAGCGGGTGACATAGCCGTTACCGTGACTGATCTCGACGGTATTTCCGTACTTGGAGCGGCGGCCGGCGTAGCTGACCACCCCGGAGGCGACCGCGATCACCTCGGAGCCGAGCTTGCCGGCAAAATCGATCCCCTCGTGATAGCCGATCTTGCCGGTGAAGGGATCGGTGCGCTTGCCGAAGTAGGAGGAGATCCAGCCCTTTTTCACCGGCCGCCCCGCCGGCAGCACCTCCTCCTGGAGGTTGCTGTTCATCAGGAAGGCGCTGAGCAGATTGAGCTGCCGCTCACGGTCGGAGAGCTGGCGGGAGACCTCGTCGAGGGTGGCGAGGAAATCGGGCACCGCCAGCGGCTGCTGGTCGGAGACCGGCCCCGCCCCGCCCTGGGCGGGCGGATCGTCGAAGTCGAACTCGCCGCCGTCCAACTCGGCCATCTTCACCAGCCGCTTGCCGAGGGCGTCGAGGCGGATGACGTGGGCCTGCAACTGGCCGAGACGCAACGCCAGGGCGTTGACGTTCTCTTCGGCCTGGGAGCGGGCGGCGCTCACCTCTCGGCGCTGGCGCTCCATGTCCTTCACCCACTCCTCTTGGACCAGCGGCCGGGCGTCGGCCGGCTGCGTCACCCCGGCGATCCGATAGCCGCCGTAGACCAGCCCGCCACACAGGCCGATCAGCAGGAAAAACAGGGGAATATAGAATTTCGCCTGGGCAAGATCGACGCTACACTTGCACCCGGCGCCTTTGCTGATGAACAACAGATTCATGGGTTCCCTGGGTTATCGTTTACAACCGAAGTCCGACGTGACCGACCGCTACCACCCCAAACGCCAAGCCACCACCCACCGTCCGGAGCCGCTACGCGGTCTGCTCGGCGGTGCGGCCAATGAACTCTCCCAGCTGGTCGCCCGTGCCGGGCGGCTGGAGCGGCTGCGCCAGCGGCTCAAGGGGCGCCTGCCCGCCGAGCTGTCCGGCCACTGCCGGCTCGCCAACATCCGCGGAGACACCGCGGTGGTGAGCTGCGACTCCGCCGCCTGGGGGGCCCGCCTGCGCTACCTGGAGCCGCAGTTGCTCGATGCCCTGAACCGCCAGGAGGGGCTGTCCCTGCGGCGGGTGCGGGTGAAGGTGCTGCCCCACACCGCGCCGCCACCACCGCCGCCGGTGCCCGGCCACCTGCCGCAGCTGAACGAGGCGAACGCCGATCTGCTGGAGGCCACCGCCCGCGGCATCGCCGACGCGGGACTCTCCGCAGCCCTGCGACGACTGGCCCGCCGCGGGCGAAAAAGCTGAGGTCCGGAAATCCGGCGTTTCCGGCCGATATTCCAACCGCAGATTTCACGGATGAACGCGGATTTTCATTTTCTCCAAACCCGCGTTCATCCGTGAAATCCGCGGTTCAATTTCGCTGCATAGTCACACCGGCACCAGGACGAAGGGTAAGGCCCTCAGCTGATCGTCTGCGCCGCCGGCTTGATGTAGCGGATCGGCGCGTTCTCGGCATCCTCGAAGGTGACCACTTCCCAGGCGTCCTCGGCGGCGAGCAGCGCGCAGAGCAGCCGGTTGTTGAGGGCGTGGCCCGACTTGTGGCCGCTGAAGGCGCCGATCAGGCTGTGGCCAAGAAGGTAGAGGTCGCCGATGGCATCGAGGATCTTGTGCTTGACGAACTCATCCTCGTAGCGCAGGCCGTCCTCGTTGAGGATGCGGAAGTCGTCCACCACCACCGCGTTGTCGGGGCTGCCGCCGAGGGCGAGACGTTGCTCGCGCAGCCGCTCGTAATCACGCATGAAACCGAAGGTGCGGGCACGGCTCACCTCCTTGACGAAGGAGGTGGTGGAGAAGTCGATCGCCGCGTGCTGGCTGTGATCCTGGAACACCGGATGGTCGAAATCGATGGTGAACCCCACCTTGAACCCCTCGAAGGGCTCGAAGCGGGCCCACTTGTCGCCATCCTCCACCTGCACCGAGCGCTTGATGCGGATGAAGCGCTTGGCCTTGTTCTGCTCCTCGATGCCGGCGGACTGGATGAGGAAGACGAAGGGGCCGGAACTGCCATCCATGATCGGCACCTCGGGGGCGCTCACGTCGACATAGGCGTTGTCGATGCCGAGGCCGGCGAAGGCGGAGAGCAGGTGTTCGACGGTGGAGATGGAGCCCCCCGCGCAGCCGAGGGTGGTGGAGAGGCGGGTGTCGGTGACGTTCTCGGGACTGGCCTTGATCTCCACCGGCTGATCCAGATCCACCCGGCGGAAGACGATGCCGGTGTCCGCCGCGGCGGGCCGCAACGTCAGCAGGACCTTCTCTCCGGTGTGCAGACCGACCCCGGTCGCCTTGATGACGTTTTTCAGCGTTCTCTGTTTGATCAATTTCTGCTTCCCCACGCAGCCGTAATGGACGGACGGGTCCGATCCGAGGGATGGTACCACTAAGGATTTGCCGCCGCAAAACGGCGAAGGGCCCACCAGGAGCCCGCCGATCGATGGATCGATCGGCCGCAGAAGCGGGATGACGGCCCGGTTTTTCCGAAAATCCTCGTCAAGTAGCTCACCGTCCTACCCGGAACTTTCAAAAAAAACGGCGCCGTCCTCCCGTTCCCGCGACTCGATCCCCCATCGCCCGGCAGGCGCCCGGGGTCCCCCCGCCGGGCGGGAGCGGGCATGTCCAACCTGCGTCGCGGCAATTCAGTCGGCCTGTTTGCGCAGAAACGCCGGGATGTCGAGGAAGTCCACCTCTTCGGCCGAATCGCCGCCGGCGGGGGCGAAGCTCTCGCCGCCCACCGCCCGCTTCTGGTGGCGGAACACCGCCGGGCGGTCCAGCTTGCCGTAGTCCAGCTCGCCGTCGCTGGTGCGCGAGACCACCTTCATCGGCCGTTCGCCGGTGGCCGCCTTCGGTCCGTTGAGACCGGTGGCGACCACGGTGACCCGCAACTCGTCGCTCATCTCCGGGTCGATGACGGTGCCCACCACCACGGTGGCGTCCTCGGAGGCGAACTCCTTGATTATGTTGCCCACCTCCTCGAACTCGCCGATCGCCATGTCGAGGCCGCCGGTGACGTTGACCAGCACCCCCTTGGCGCCCTTCAGGTTGACGTCCTCCAGCAGCGGGCTGCGGATCGCCTCCTCGGCCGCCTCGCGGGCGCGCTCCGAGCCGCGCCCTGAGCCGGTACCCATCACCGCCATGCCCATCGACGACATCACCGTACGCACGTCGGCGAAGTCGACGTTGATCAGGCCGGGGCGGGTGATCAGGTCGGCGATCCCCTGCACCGCGTTGAGCAGCACGTCGTTGGCCGCCTTGAAGGCGTCCAGCAGCGAGCAGTTCTTGCCCAGCACGGTGAGCAGCTTCTCGTTGGGGATGGTGATCAGCGAATCGACGTGCTCGGAGAGATCCTTGATCCCCTCGGACGCCTGCTTGCTGCGTTTGGTTCCCTCGAAGGGGAACGGCTTGGTCACCACCGCCACGGTGAGGATCCCCAGCTCCTTGGCCACCTGGGCCACCACCGGGGCCGCCCCGGTGCCGGTGCCGCCGCCCATGCCGGCGGTGATGAAGAGCATGTCGGCGCCCTGCACCGCCTCGACGATGCGCTCGCGGTCCTCCAGCGCCGACTGGCGGCCGATCTCGGGGTTGGCACCGGCGCCGAGCCCCTTGGTAACGTTGACGCCGAGCTGCAGGGTGGTACCCACCTTGGAGCTCTTCAGCGCCTGGGAGTCGGTGTTGGCGCAGATGAAGTCGACGCCCTCGACGGTCTGCTCGACCATGTGCTGGACGGCGTTGCCGCCGCCTCCGCCCACTCCCAGGACCTTGATTACAGCCGTCTGGCTGTACGAATCCATCAACTCAAACAAGTTGGACATGGTTTCAGCCTCCTGAAAAACCTGATTTTTTGCTTTGCCCGCAAATTACCGTTTACGACCCCGGGCGGCGCCTACTCCGCCCGGACAGACCCAATGCCAGGAAATCTCCTCAGAAATTCCCCTGGAACCAACCTCGCATCCGCTCCCAGATCCCCTTGAAGCCGCGGTCGGTGACCAGTTCCGGCCCCCGTCCGCTGCGGTTGAGGTGTCCGAAGAGCAGCAGACCGACGCCGGTGGCGTGGATCGGATTCCTCACCACGTCCACCAGCCCGGTCACGTACTGCGGGGTGCCAAGGCGGATCGGCATGTGGAACACCTCCTCCGCCAGCTCGACCACCCCCTCCATCTTTGAACTGCCGCCGGTGAGCACCACCCCCGCCGGGATCATGTCCTCGACGAATCCGCCGCGGCGCAGCTCCTCCTGCACGTAGCCGAAGATCTCCTCGTAGCGCGGCATCACCACCGCAGCGAGCGTCTGCCGGGCCAGCCGGCGCGAGACCCGGTCGCCGACCCCGGGGACCTCGATGGTCTCCTCCGGGGCGGCGAGCTGGGTCAGCGCGCAGGCGTACTTCATCTTGATCTCCTCGGCGTGCTGGGTCGGCGTGCGCAGGGCGACGGCGATGTCGTTGGTGACGTGGTCGCCGGCCAGCGGGATCACCGCGGTGTGGCGGATCGCGCCGTTGGTGAACACCGCGATGTCGGTGGTGCCGCCACCGATGTCGACCAGACAGACCCCCAGCTCCTTCTCGTCCTCGGTGAGCACCGACTGGCTGGAGGCGAGCTGCTCGAGGATGATGTCGTCCACCTCCAGGCCGCAGCGGCGCACGCATTTGATGATGTTCTGCGCCGCGCTCACCGCGCCGGTGACCATGTGCACTTTCGCCTCCAGGCGCACCCCGGACATCCCCACCGGCTCGCGGATCCCCTCCTGGGTATCGATGATGAATTCCTGCGGCAGGATGTGGAGGATCTCCTGGTCGGCCGGGATCGCCACCGCGCGCGCCGCGTCGATCACCCGCTCGACATCGCCGGCGGTCACCTCCTTGTCGCGGATCGCGACGATGCCGTGGGAGTTGAGGCTCTTGATGTGGCTGCCGGCGATGCCGGCGTAGACCGAGTGGATCTGGCAGCCGGCCATCAGCTCCGCCTCCTCCACCGCGCGCTGGATCGACTGGACGGTGGACTCGATGTTGACCACCACCCCCTTCTTCAACCCGCGCGACGGATGGGAGCCGATGCCGATGATCTCGATGTCCCCCTCATAGGTGACCTCGCCGACGATGCAGACCACCTTCGAGGTACCGATGTCGAGACCGACGATCAGATTCTTTTCCGACTTCTTGGACATGGAATCATCCCCTTTGGGTTGGGTGGTCCCCACCACCCGCCTGCGGTTTCCAACCCACCGCAAAACCGTTCGGGTAGCGCATGTCGACGGTACGGATGGTCTCCGCCTTCGCCGCCAGCACCCCCGGATAAAACTGCACGAACCGCCGCAGGCGGTGCTCCACCTCGCGACGCCCCAGCATCAACTCGACCCCGTTGTCCAGCGCCACCCGCCACGCCCGCCGGCGATCCACGGTGAGCTGGCGGATGTCCACGCCAAGGGGCCTCAGCGCCGCCCCCATCACCCCCAGACGCTCGGCCATGCGCCGCTCCAGCCCCGGCTGGCCGTCCAGCCGCGGCAGCCCCGGCGGCACTCGGGCCGGCTTGAAGCGCACCCCCCGACGGCTCACCACCTGGTCGTCGCCCCACTGGGCCAGCGGCTGGTGCTCCTCCACCCGGATGCGCACCGTATCCGGCCACAGCCGGCGCACCGAGGCCCCGGCCACCCACGGCAGCGTCTCCGCCGCCCGCTGCACCGCCTCCACGTCGAGGCTGAAAAAACCCGCCGGCAGGAACGGGTCCACCGCCCGCTCCAGCTCGCCGGCGGCGAGGTGGCGGAAATCCCCCTCCACCCGCACCTTCTTCACCGGCAGGGTGGTGGGCTCGACCAGCCACCGGCCGCCGGCCACCGTCCCCCACACGAACAGTCCGATCGCCGCCAGCCCGATCAGGTTGCCGAAATTCAGCCAGGCCGGGCGCGGCGGCAGCGCAGGCGCCTGCCACTCGCGCTTCGGCCGGGGCGGTCTCTTCGGGGTGGCGCCGCGACGCGGACTAGCCATCGCTCCGCTCCCCCACTATGCGCACCTCGTGTTGCAGGCACACGCCGTGCACCCGCTCCACCTCCGCCCGCACCCGCTCGATCAGCGTCTCGATCTCCTCGGGAGTGGCTCCACCGTCATTGACTATGAAGTTGGCGTGCTTCTGCGAGACACAGGCACCGCCGATGCGGCTCCCCTTCAGTCCCGCCGCTTCGATCAGCCGCGCCGCGTGGTCCCCCTCCGGGTTGCGGAACACCGAGCCGCAACTGGGCTCGCCGATCGGCTGGGTGCGGTTGCGCCGCTCCAGCAGCTCGCGCACCCGGCCGTCCTCGGCGCCCGGCTCCAGCTCCAGGGTGGCGGCGACGAACCACTCCCCCACGGGCCCGGCCACCGAGCGATAGCCCACCGTAAAGTTCTCCGCACCGCGGGCGCGCAGCACGCCGCGGCGGTCCACCGTCTCGACCCCTGCCACCCGCCGCCAGATCTCGCCGCCGAAGGCGCCGGCGTTCATCGCCAGCGCCCCGCCGACGGTACCCGGGATGCCGGCCAGGAACTCGGCACCGGAGAGCCCCGCGCGGCCGGCGAAGCGGGCCAGTTGGGCACAGGCCACCCCCGCCTCGGCACGGATCTTCGTTTCGCCGACCCGCCGCAACCCGTTGAGCGTCCCCGACAGCGCCACCACCGTGCCGCGAATGCCGCCGGAGCGGACCAGCAGGTTGCTGCCCAAACCCAGCCAGAAGAGCGGCTCGTCGGCGGGCAACCCCTGCAGGAAGGCCACCAAGTCCTCCAGGTCGGCGGGGCGGTAGAGGCGTTCCGCCGGCCCGCCCACCCGCCACGTGGTGTAGCGCGCCAGCGGCTCGTCGAACCGCAGCTCGCCGCGCAGGCCGGGATGGGCGCGGGCGGCCATCATCGGTCGCCTCCCGCCGCCAGCCGCTGCGCCAGCCGCGCCGCCGCCGCACCAATGTCGCCGGCCCCCAGGGTGAGCAGCACGTCGCCGTCGCGCAGCATCGCCGGCAGCGCCGCGGCCAGCTCGCCCGCCTCGGCCACCTCCAGGGGCTCCAGCCGCCCCAGGGCGCGCACCGCGCGGGCCAAGCTGGTGCTGTCGGCACCGGGGATCGCACGCTCGCCGGCGGCGTAGACTTCCGTGAGGACCAGCGCGTCCACCTCGCTGAGCACCCGCACGAACTCCTCGAACAGATCGTGGGTGCGCGAGTAGCGGTGGGGTTGGAAGGCGACCACCAGCCGCCGCTCCGGCCAGGCGTTGCGCGCCGCCTGCAGGGTGGCGGCGATCTCCCGCGGGTGGTGGCCGTAGTCGTCCACCAGCAGCACCCGGCCGTTGGCGGTCTCCACCTCGCCGTTGATCTGAAAACGCCGGCCGACCCCCTGGAATCCCTCCAGGGCGCGGGCCACCGCCTCATCCCCCACCCCCAGCTCGCCGGCCACCGCGATGGCGGCGAGCGCATTCAGCACGTTGTGCCGACCCGGCATGTTGAGGGTCACCGCCAGCGGCGCCAGCCCCTTGCGCTCCACCCGGAAGCGGGTACGACTCCCCTCCTGGGCCACCTCGACCGCGCGCAGGTCGGCGCCGGCGCGGAAGCCGTAGGTGACCAGCGGTCGCCCCACCTCGGGGAGGATGTCGCGCACCACCGGGTCCTCCACGCAGAGCACCGCCAGCCCGTAGAAGGGCATGTTGTGGAGGAACTCGACGAAGGTGTTGCGCAGCTTGTCGAAGTCCCCCTCGTAGGTGGCCATGTGGTCGGCGTCGATGTTGGTCACCACCGCCATCATCGGCTGCAAGTGGAGGAACGAGGCGTCGCTCTCGTCGGCCTCCGCCACCAGATAGCGCCCCTGCCCCAGGCAGGCGTTGGCGCCGTGGCTGTTGAGCTGGCCGCCGATGACGAAGGTGGGATCGAGCCCCCCCTCGGCGAGCAGGCTGGCGGTGAGGCTGGTGGTGGTGGTCTTGCCATGGGTGCCGGCCACCGCGATGCCGTAACGGAAGCGCATCAGCTCGGCGAGCATCTCGGCACGGCGCACCACCGGGATGCGCCGCTCACGGGCGGCGCGCACCTCCGGGTTGTCGCTGCCGATGGCGGTGGAGACAACCACCACGTCGGTCTCCACCACGTGCTCGGCGGCGTGGCCGGCGTGGATCTCCGCCCCCAGCCCGGCGAGCCGGCGGGTCACCGCGTTCTCCCGCTGGTCGGAGCCGGAGATGCGGTAGCCCAGATTGAGCAGCACCTCGGCGATGCCGCCCATGCCGGCGCCGCCGATGCCCACGAAGTGGAGGTGTCGGATGCGCCCCATGGCGTCGGCCGGTCGATTTCCGTTGGCCACTACAACTCCCCCCCACATGCTGCCAGACACTCCCGCGCCACCCGTTCGGTGGCGTCGGGCCGGCCGAGGCGACGCGCCGCCTCGGCCATGGCGAGCAACTGCGGCCGATCGCCGCACAGCTCGTGCAACAGGCCCGCCAGCCCCTCGGCGGTAAACTCCGGCTGGGGCAGCAGCCGCGCCGCACCCGCCTCGCTCAGGAAGCGGGCGTTGCCGGTCTGGTGGTCGTCCACGGCATGGGGATAGGGGACCAGCAGCGAGGCCACCCCGACCGCCGCCAGCTCGGCGACGGTCAGCGCGCCGGCGCGGCAGAGCACCAGATCGGCCCAGCCGTAGGCCTCCTCCATCGACTCGATGAAGGGCACCACCCGCGCCGCCACCCCGGCCGCCCGGTAGCGGGTCTCGGCCTCCTCCAGATTGCGGCTACCGGTCTGGTGCCACACCTCGGGACGCTTGTCCGGATCGAGGGCGGCCAGCGCCAGGGGCACCGTCTGGTTGAGGGAGGCAGCCCCCAGGCTCCCGCCCACCACCAACAGCCGCGGCCGCCCGCTGCGACCGGCCAACCGCGCGGCCGGCTCGGCCACCGCGGTGATCGGCCCGCGTACCGGGTTGCCGGCGAACTGGGCGCCGCTCAACGAACCGGGAAACGCCTCCATCACCCGCGAGGCGATGCGCGAGAGCAGCCGGTTGGTCAGCCCGGCCACCGAATTCTGTTCGTGGATCAGCAGCGGCACCCCCAGCAGGCGCGCCGCCACCCCGCCGGGACCGGTGACGAAGCCGCCCATGCCGAGCACCGCACAGGGGGTGCGGCGGCGCAGGATGGCCAGCGCCTGGAGCAGCGCACGGATGAGCTTCAGCGGCGCGGCGAGGAGCCGCAGCAGCCCCTTGCCGCGCAACCCGGCGACGCTCACCCACTCCATCTCGATCCCCGCCGCGGGGATCACCCGCGCCTCCAGCCCGGCGCGGGTTCCCATCCACACCACCTCGACGCCGTCGGCGCGTAGCCGCTCGGCCACCGCCAGGGCGGGGAAGACGTGGCCGCCGGTACCACCGGCCATGATCAACACGGTGCGCCCGCTCATCGACCGGCCCTCCGCACCGGGGCCTTGCGCGGCGGGTGGTCGGCGGCGGGGGCGGACTTCGCCGGCGCCCGCCGTGAGGGCGAGGACGGCGCCTTCTTCGCCGGCCGCCGCACCTCCAGGCGCGCCTCCACACCGATGCGCAGCAACAACGCCAGGGCGACGCACATGACGATCAGCGAGGAACCACCGTAGCTCATCAGCGGCAGGGTCAAGCCCTTGGTGGGGAGGATCCCCATGTTGACCCCCATGTTGACGAACGCCTGCATCCCGATCCACAGACCGATACCGTGGGCGAGATGGGAACCGAAGCGATCCCCCGCGGCCTCGGCCTGGCGGGCGATGGTGAAGGCGCGCCAGACGACGACGCCGAACAGCGCGATCACGGCGACCATGCCGGCCATCCCCAGCTCCTCGGCGAGCACCGAGAAGAGAAAGTCGGTGTGCGCCTCGGGCAGGTAGAAGAGCTTCTGCACGCTGCCGCCTAGCCCCACCCCGAACCACTCGCCACGGCCGATGGCGATCAGCGCCTGAGTCAGCTGGAAGCCGCTGTCGAAGGGATCGGCCCAGGGATCGAGGAAGCCGGTGATGCGCGCCATGCGGTAGGGGGAGGTGATCGCCAGCAGCGCCCCGAGACCGCTCACCGCCGCCACCAGCAGGCCGAACAGCCAGAGCCGGGCACCGCCGAGGAACATCATCCCCAGGGCGGTGGCGATGAGCACCGCGGTGGCGCCGAAGTCGGGCTCGACCATCAACAAGCTACCTGCGGCGAGCACCACCGCCATCGGCTTGAGGAACCCCTTGACGGTGGTGCACACCTCCTCGCCGCGGCGCACCAGGTAGCCGGCGAGATAGACCAGGATGAACAGCTTGGCCAGCTCCGAGACCTGCAGGTTGATCGCCCCCAGGGGGAGCCAGCGTGTGGCGCCGTTGACGGTGCGGCCGATCCCCGGCACCAGCACCGCCACCAGCATCAGCAGCGCGATGAACAGCAGCACCGCGCCGGCCCGCTCCCACTGGGCGAGCCGCGACTGCAACACCACCCAGGCGGCGGCCAGCCCCATCACCGCGTAAATCAGCTGGCGCTCGGCGTAGTGGAGCGGATCGCCGGCGCGGTCGGCGATGCCGATGGAGGCGGAAGCGACCATCACCAGCCCCAGGCCGAGCAGCGCCAGCACCGCGCCCAGCAGCCAGCCGTCGAGGAACGGCGGCAGCCAGCTCGCATGCACCGGCGCGGCCCCCTTGGCGCCCTTGGCGGCGACGTTCTGATTGGCGATGACCGCGGCGCCGCTCATGCCAGCCCCTCCCGCACCGCGCGGACGAAACGCTCCCCGCGCTCGACGTAGCCGCTGAACATGTCGAAGGAGGCGCAGGCGGGCGACAGCAGCACGCAGTCGCCGCGCTCGGCCAGCGCCGCGGCCCGCGCCACCGCCTCCTCCAGGGAGGCGGCATGGACCAGCGGCAGCGCCCCGGCGAGGGCCGCCTCGATGCGCGGCGCATCCGCGCCGATCAGCACCGCCGCCCGGCCGTGCTCGGCCAGCGCCGGGCGCAGCGGGGTGAAATCCTGCCCCTTGCCATCGCCACCGGCGATCAGCACCAGCGGCCGGCCCATGCCGTGGATCGCCGCCAGCGTCGCCCCGACGTTGGTCCCCTTGGAATCGTTGTACCAGTCGACCTCGCCTTTTTGCGCCACCCACTGGGTGCGGTGGGGCAGACCAGCAAACGCGCGCAGCTCGGCGACCATCGGCGCCGGCGGCAACCCGACCGCCTCGCCGAGGGCCAGGGCGGCCAGGGCATTGGCCAGGTTGTGGCGACCGGCGATGCGCAGCTCGTCGGCCGGCAACAGCCGCTCCCCGCCGCGCGCGAGCCACGCCCGCCCGTCGAACCCGACCACGCCGTACTCGCCGTCACGGGACCTGCCGAGGGTGAAACGCAGGGTACGCGCCGCGCCGAAGGCCATCGCCACCACCGCCGGATCGTCGGCGTTGACCACCGCACAATCGGCGCCGCGGTAGATCCGTGCCTTCGCCGTCTCGTAGTCGTGGAGGTCGGCGTAGCGGTCCATGTGGTCGGCGCTGACATTGAGCACCACCGCCGCCGCGGCGCCCAGGGAGCGGGTGGTCTCCAACTGGAAGCTGGAGAGTTCCAATACATAGAGATCGGGCTCCCGCTCACCCAGCAGGTCGAGCGCGGGGGTACCGAGGTTGCCGCCGACGCGGGTCTCCAGCCCGGCGCGGGCGGCCATCCGCCCGACCAGCTCGGTCACCGTGCTCTTGCCGTTGGAGCCGCTGATCGCCACCACCGGCGCCAGGGCGAAGCGGGCGAACAGCTCGATGTCCCCCACCACCTCGACCCCGGCGGCCAGCGCCGCGGCCACCGCCGGCTCGGCCAGCGACACGCCGGGGCTCACCACCAGCAACTCCGCCCGTTTCATCCGCGCGGCATCGAAGGGGCCGGTAAGCAGTTCCACCGTGGGCAACTCGGCGGCGAGCGCCGCACGCCCCGGCGGCTCGGCGCGGCTGTCCACCACCGACACGGCAACGCCGCGCGCCGCCAGGAAGCGGGCGACGGAGAGGCCGGTGACGCCCAGACCGACCACCAGCGCGCTGGTGGGCAGCGCGGGCGCGGCCGAACCCATCCCGGCCAGGGGAGCCGGGGGGGCGGGCATCGAGTTGTCGGTGGCGGTCATCATTGCGCGTTGCCTTGGAAGAAGAGGTCCGCAAATGAACGCAAACAAACGCAAATAAAGAGGGTGTCGGCCGCTTCGCGGCCAACTCCGTTCTTCTTCATTTCGCGTTCATTTGCGTTCATTTGCGGACAACTCTTCTTTCTTAACGAATCTTCAACGTGGCCAGACCGATCAGCACCAGGACGACGGTGATGATCCAGAAACGGACGATGACCCGCGGTTCGGGCCAGCCCTTCAGTTCGAAGTGGTGGTGCAGCGGCGCCATCCTGAATATTCGTCGTCCGGTCAATTTGTAGGAGCCCACCTGGAGGATCACCGAGACGGTCTCCATGACGAACACCCCGCCCATGATCACCAGCACCAGCTCCTGCCTCACCGCCACCGCCACCGCCCCGAGGGCCGCCCCCAGGGCCAGCGCCCCCACGTCGCCCATGAACACCTGCGCCGGGTAGGTGTTGAACCAGAGAAAACCGAGCCCGGCACCGACCAGCGCACCGCAGAAGATCACCACCTCGCCCACCCCGGGGACGAAGGGGATCGCCAGATACTGGGCGAAGGTGGAGTGGCCCGAGAGGTAGGCGAACACCGCCAGCCCGCCGGCCACCATTACCGTCGGCATGATCGCCAGACCGTCGAGACCGTCGGTGAGGTTGACCGCGTTGCTGGAGCCGACGATCACCAGGTAGGTGAGGGGAATGAACAGCCACCCCAGATCGAGGGCCACCTCCTTGAAGAAGGGGACGATCAGCTGGGTCTCCGCCGCCACCTGGGCGGTGGAGAAGAGGAAGCCGGCCACCGCCAGCGCCCCCAGCGACTGCCAGAAGTACTTGGCCTTGGCCGACAATCCCTTGGAGTTCTTCAGCGCCACCTTCTTGTAGTCGTCGATCCAGCCGATGGCGCCGAACAGCGCGGTGGTGAGCAGCACCACCCAGGCGTAGCGGTTGCCGAGATCGGCCCACAGCAGGGTGGAGACCACCACCGCGGCAAGGATCAGCGCCCCGCCCATGGTCGGGGTGCCACTCTTCGACAGGTGCGACTCCGGCCCGTCGTTGCGTACCTGCTGGCCGATCTGGTGGCGCACCAGCCGGCGGATCATGACCGGGCCGAGCAGCAGCGAGATGGCGAGCGCGGTGAGCACCCCGAGGATCGCCCGCAGGGTCAGGTACTGGAACACATGGAACCCGCTGTAGTAGCCGGCCAGCCACTCGGCAAGATAGAGAAGCATCGGCTATCGTCCCCCTCGCTCGCGCACCGCCCGATTCGGGATCAGCGCCGCGCGCACCGCATCGCAATCGCTGAAGGGGCGGCGCTCCGCCCCCACCTGTTGGTAATTCTCGTGTCCCTTGCCGGCCACCAGCACCACGTCGCCGGGCGCCGCCTGCGCCACCGCCGCGGCGATCGCCCGCCCGCGGTCGCGCTCCACCGTCGCCGCCTCGGGGTGCTCCATGCCGGCGAGGATCTCGGCGACGATCGCCGCGCCCTCCTCGCTGCGCGGGTTGTCGTCGGTGACCACCACCCGGTCGGCGAGCCGCTCGGCCACCCGCCCCATCTCCGGCCGCTTGCCGCGGTCGCGCTCGCCGCCGCAGCCGAACACGCAGGAAAGCCGTCCGCCGCAGTGGCCGCGCAGCGCCTCCAGGCTTTTCGCCAGGGCGTCGGGGGTATGGGCGTAGTCGACCACCACCAGGGGCTGGTCACCGCCGCCGAAGCGCTCCATCCGCCCGGCCACCGCGGCGACCGCGGAGAGCCGCCGGCACGCCTCGTCGATCGCCACCCCGGCGCAGCCCAGTGCGCCGAGGGCGGCGAGCAGGTTGGAGGCGTTGAACCGCCCGAGCAGCGCGCTCTCGATCACCCCCTCGCCCCACGGCGAGGTCACCGCAATCGTCATTCCCCGATCCGTCTGGGCCACCATCCCCCGAATCGCGCACTCGTCTTTCTCTTCGACGGAATACCCGAAACACTCGATCCTTTTGGCCGCCAGTTGCCCCAGCAACTGGCGGCCAAAAGGATCGTCGGCGTTGATCACGGCGCAGGCCGGGGTCAGCTCCAGAAACAGCCGCTCCTTGGCCGCACCGTAGGCGGCCATGTCACCGTGGTAGTCCAGGTGGTCACGGCTCAGATTGGTAAACAGCGCCACGTCGAACGCCACCCCCGCCACCCGCCCCTGCGCCAGGCCGTGGGAGGAGACCTCCATCGCCACACTGTCCGCCCCCCGGGCGAGAAAATCGGCGAGCAGCTCGTGCAGACGCAGGGCGTCGGGCGTGGTGTGGCTCGCCTCCACCATCCGCCCCGGCAGGCCGTAGCCGACGGTGCCGATCAGCCCGCAGCGGCCGTCGCCGGCGTTCAGCGCCTGAGCGACGAAGGCGGCCACCGAGGTCTTGCCGTTGGTGCCGGTGACGCCGATGGTGAAGAGCCCGCTGGCCGGCTCGCCGTAGAAACGGGCGGCGATCTCACCGGCTCGCCGACTCAGCCCCGGCACCGCGATCAGCGGGGTACCGGAGAGCGCCGGTGCGATCGTCGCCACCCCCTCCGCCGGCTCCCACGCCACTGCCGCCGCACCGTTGCGCAGGGCCCCCTCCAGGTGGCTGAGGCCGTGGCCGCCTCCCCCCTGGCGGGCGAAAAACAGGTCGCCGTGGCGCACCTGCCGGCTGTCCCCGGCGAGTCCGCTGACCAGGCAGTCGAGCGCCGGCGGCACCGCGGCGAACCCCTCCAGCAGGCGCGACAGGCGCATCCCGGGATGCCGTTCGAGAGCGACCATCATGCATTCCCCCGTTTCGCCGCCCGGGCCGCGGGGTCGCCGCTGCCGCCGCCGTCGGCCATCGGCAGGTCGTCCGGGGCGATGTCGAGCAGGCGCAGCGCGCCGTCCATCACCCGCGAGAAGACCGGCGCGGCCACCAGGCCGCCGAAGTATTCGCCGTCGGTCGGCTCGTCGATCATCACCACCCCGACCAGGCGGGGGTGGCTGGCCGGGGCGATGCCGGCAAACAGCGCCCGGTAGCGGTCCTCGGAGTAGCCGCCGGCCACCGGCTTGTGGGCGGTGCCGGTCTTGCCCGCCACCCGGTAGCCGGGAATCGCCGCGCGACGGCCGGTGCCGTCGGGGGCCACCACCGCCTCCAGCATGGTGCGCACCTTGCGCGCCACTTCGGCGTCGATCACCCGCTCCCCCTCCACCGGACGCTCGACGGCGACGAAGGAGAGCGGGCGCTTGACGCCGTCGGCGGCGAGCACTGCATAGGCGTCGGCCAGTTGCAGCGCGGTGGCGGAAAGGCCGTAGCCGTAGGCCAGGGTCGCCTGGTGGATCGGCCGCCAGGTCTCGTAGTGGGCGAGCAGCCCCTGGGCCTCGCCGGGGAAGGCGCTGCCGGTGGTGTCGCCGAAACCGACCCGGCGCAGCACCGACCAGAGGCAGCGCGGCGGCTCGGAGAGCGCGATCTTGCTGGCAGCGACGTTGCTCGACTTGCGCAGCACGGTGGTCAGATCGATGTCGCCGTAGTTGCGGTGGTCCTTGATGGTGAAGCCGGCCACGGTGAAGTAGCCGGGGGCGGTATCGATATGCGATTCGGTGGTGTAGTCGCCCGACTCCAGGCCGCAGGTGATGGTGAACGGCTTGATGGTGGAACCGGGCTCGAACAGATCGGTCACCGCCCGATTGCGGAAACGGCCGACCTTCAGACCGTGGCGGTTGTTGGGGTTGTAGTCGGGCTGGTTGGCCATCGCCAGCACCTCGCCGCTGACCGTATCGAGGATCACCACCGACCCCCCCTTGGCCTTGTGGCGTTCGACGGCGGCGGCCAGCTCGCGGTGGGCGAG
This sequence comes from Endothiovibrio diazotrophicus, assembly GCF_054657215.1. Taxonomy (NCBI): domain Bacteria; kingdom Pseudomonadati; phylum Pseudomonadota; class Gammaproteobacteria; order Chromatiales; family Thioalkalispiraceae; genus Endothiovibrio; species Endothiovibrio diazotrophicus. The sequence goes on along the minus strand of NZ_BAAHXB010000009.1, from coordinate 67,072 downwards.
GTACTGGATACGCCGGTCCAGCGACAGCTTGAGGTCGCGGCCGGGACGCGGCGAGCGGATGTTCTCGACGTTCTCGATGGTGCGGCCGAGGCGATCCTTGAGCACCCGCTTGGCCCCGGTGGTACCGCGCAGCCACTCGTCATAGGCCAGCTCCAACCCCTCCTGCCCCTTGTCGTCGATGTTGGTGAAGCCCACCACGTGGGCGGTCACCGGACCGGCGGGGTAGTAGCGACGGAACTCCGCCTGGCGGTTGAGACCGGGGATCTCCAGGTCGAGAGCCTGGTCGGCCAGCTCCGGGGTGATGCGCCGCTTGAGGTAGACGAACTCGCGATCCTTGCGCTTCTCCACCAGCGCCTTTACCGCGCCGCGCTGCAACCCGAGCAGACGCTCAAGTTTCAGCGTCTTGCTGCCGTTATAGACAAAATCACGGGGATTGATCCACAGGGAGGCGACCGGGGTGCTCACCGCCAGGGCGTCGCCGTTGCGGTCGGTAATCATGCCGCGGTGGGCAGGCATGGTGACCACGCGCAGATGACGCACGTCCCCCTGCCGCTGGAGGAACTCCTTCTTATAGACCTGGAGATCCACCACCCGCCAGAGCAATACCCCCGCCGCCGCGACGAAGCAGGCCAACACCACGCTTCGCCGCAGGGGAAAGGTCGGATTCGACGCCTCCCGATTCATGAGTTTTCGGTTGCAACCCCAAAATGAAAAATCCACCGCCGAGGCGTCCCCCGACGGCGACCCGGACCCCGCGCGGGGTCCGCAAACCAGGAGCCTGCCTAACGGCTCAGCGGCTCAAACGTCTGCGTACGATCACCACGTCCTCGGCGCGCGGCAGGCGCATGCCGAGACGCTCACGGGCGGTCTTCTCGATCCTCCCGTGGGAGGACCACGCCCCTTCTTCCAGGAGCAACCGTCCCCACTCCACATTCATCCGGTTGCGCTGCGCCTGGAGCCCCTGGAGCTCGATGAACTCCTTGCGGCTCGCGTGCTTGGCATAGACCACACCGAAGGCGGTGAGCATGCTCGCCGCGGCCAGGATCGCCACCGGTACCCGCCCTGCGCTCACCCCGCTCCCTCCGTTACCCGCGGCCAAGCCGCTCCGCCACGCGCATCACCGCGCTGCGCGCGCGGGGATTGGCCTCCAGCTCTTCGTCGCCCGCACGCACCGCCTTGCCCACCGCGCGCAGCGTGCCGCCCATCTGCTCCACCGTCACCGGCAGATCCGGCGGCAGCTCCGCCCCCCGCGCCTGGGCACGGATGAAACGTTTCACCATGCGGTCCTCCAGGGAGTGGAAGCTGATCACCACCAGCCTTCCGGCCGGGGCCAGTACCGCCACCGCCTGCGCCAGGGCCGCCTCCAGCGCCTCCAGCTCACCGTTGACCTGGATGCGGATCGCCTGGAAGGCACGGGTCGCCGGATGCTTCCCCTTCTCCCAGGCCGGATTGGCCGCCGCCACCACCTCGGCGAGCCGCTTGGTGGTCTCGATCGGCGCCACCGCACGCTCGCGAACGATCGCCCGCGCAATCCGCTTGGCGTAGCGCTCCTCGCCGTACGCCTTGAGCACCCGCGCGATCTCCCCGTCCTCGGCACGGGCCAGCCAACGCGCCGCGCTCACCCCGCCGTCGGGATCCATGCGCATGTCCAGCGGACCGTCGCGCAGGAAACTGAAACCCCGCTCCGGGTCATCCAATTGCGGCGAGGAGACCCCCAGATCCATCAGCACGCCGGCCACCCGGCCGGACCAGCCCCGCGCCGCCACCAGCCCGGCGAGGGCATCGAAACGGGCGCGCTCGATGGCGAACCGCCCGTCCAGTGCAAGCCCCTTCTCGGCCGCGGCCACCGCCTCGGGATCGCGATCGATGCCGAGCAGGCGCCCCTGCGGCCCCAAGCCCTCGAGGATTCGCCGCGCATGCCCGCCGCGGCCGAAGGTGGCGTCCACGTAGAGACCGTCGGGGCGCAGCGCCAACGCCTCCACCGCCTCGTCCAGCAGCACCGTGCGGTGGGCGAACCCGTCGTTCCCGGCCGCCGCACTCACAGCGACAGCGACCCGAACTCCTCGGGGAGTTCCAGCGCCTCGTCATCCTCCTCCTCGAGCCACTCGATGCGCCGGGCGTTCCACAGCTCCTCGTCCCACACCTCGAATTTGTTGCCCTGACCGATCAACACCACCTTCTTGTCGATGGTGGCGTACTCGCGCAGCGGGGGGGGCAGCAGGATGCGCCCCGCCTTGTCCATGTCGGTCTCGGTGGCGTGACCGATCAGCAGACGCTGGAGGCGTCGGGCCTGCTTGTTGAGGCTCGGCAGACGCACCAGCTTGCGCTCGATCTCCTCCCACTCCGGCAGCGGATAGAGCAGCAGGCAGCGATCGCGGTCGATGGTGACCACCAACTGACCATCGCATGCCTCCTGGATCCGCTCCCGGTAGCGCGACGGGATCGCCATGCGTCCCTTCGCGTCCAGGTTGAGAGGATTGACACCTCGAAACACCTCACCCCCCGATTTCCCCCGTTTTCCCCCAATGGTCCACAAATCCCCACCTGGACCCACTTCGGCACACTATAGGAACCGACGCCCCCACCTGTCAAGGTGAGCGCGGGTAAAAACCCTCTGTGACACAATGACTTAGAGAACTTTCCGGAGACGGAAAAGCGAAGGGACGCAACCATATAAATCAACAGGTTGCAAACAACTTCTAAAGTGAGAAATCAAGAGAAGACGAGGACGACCGGGGACCCGGTGGAGCGAAGTGGGAGAGAATTCCCGACGAACGGTTTGCCAAGCCTAGCGCAAACCAAAAGAGAACGAAAGAAGAACGAGCAAGCACCACCCGGCCAGTGGCCGGGTGGTGCTTGCTCGTGGGTGGGAGAAAAAAGGTGGGAGCCGGCCGGTAAGCCGGGTTCTGTCGTGGACAGCCATTCATCTGGGAAGCGCGTCGCCGCGCCCCTCGAGCGACCTACCCGGGAACGGTGCGGGCCGCACCATCGTTCCCCTATTTGGTCTTGCTCCGGGTGGGGTTTAGCCTGCCGCCGCGTGTTGCCACCGGCGCGGTGCGCTCTTACCGCACCATTTCAACCTTACCTGTGCCCCCGAAAGGGGCCATCGGCGGTATCTTTTCTGTGCCACTTTCCGTCGACTCGCGTCGCCCAGGCGTTACCTGGCACCCTGCCCTATGGAGCCCGGACTTTCCTCCGCGCCCTCCCGAAGGAGGACGCCGCGGCTGTCTGGCCGACTCCCAGGCGCGCAAGGGTACCCGCCTCCCCGCCCACTGGCAACGCGAATGGATGAAACCCGGAAAATCAAAACTCTCCGTCAGCCAGTTCCAGTTGCAGGGTGGGACGGTTATCGGCGAGCAACGCTCCGTCGGCGGGGGCGGTGAAGACGATGCTTGGGGCGAGCAGGTCGCTAGCCACTCGCGGCGGGTATCCGCGGCGATGCCGACCACCGCGGCGTCGCTCTCCAGCGCGCCGGTCAGGGCGCCGCCGACGTCAAAGCGGTAGAGGCATTGGTCGACAGCGAGCCACAGGGTCCCGTCGCGGGGCTGCAGGGCGAGCGCGCCGTCCTTGGCCGTTGCGCCGCTGCGCCGCCCGGGGTGCCCCCAATGGGCGTCGCCCTCCTGGTTGTGACCGTAGTGGCGGTCGTTGCCCAGACCGCAGTGGGAGACCATCGGCAGGCGGGTGTCGATAACCCGGCTGCCATCAAAGGCGTATCCGCGCAGCCGCTCGCCGCCGTAGCCCCATAGGCGGGCGCGCAGACCCTCCTCGGCAGGCAGGGCGAGCAGCGGGCTGGCGTCGGCGGCGTCGAGCTTGAGGGTGCCGTCGGCGCGGGCGCCCCACACCGCCGGCCGGTGGTCGGGATCGGGAGCGGTCGCCGCGGGCACGGCGAGCAGCACCGCGAGGCCCTTCGTGCCTCTTCCTTCGGGTCAAAGAAATCGCCGCGATACGAATGCACCATCCCCGAACGGACGGCTGCACACGCCCCGCCCCCCTGTTCGGGGCGTTAGTCACATAGAACGCGCGGCAGCTCTTGGTACAATGGACTCATTCCATTTCCAGCAAGCAGACTTCCCATGAAACGCATCGTCGTCCTCGGCTCCGGCTTCGCCGCGCTGACCGCGATCCACACCCTGCGCAAGCAGGGGTGCAAAAATCCGATCAGCGTCGTCTCCCCCCACTCCGAACTCTTCTTCTACCCCAGCCTGATCTGGGTCCCCGCCGGCATGCGCACGCGCGAGGACCTCACCGTCCCGCTCGCCAAGTGGTACGCCAAGCACGACGTCGAACACTTCAACGCCACGGTGAGCGGCCTCGACCCGCACGACCGGGTGGTGAAGAGCGAATACGGCGACATCGGCTACGACTACCTGGTGATCGCCAGCGGCGGACGCTTCATCAAGAAGCTGCCGGGGATCGAAAACGCCGCGATCCCCTGCCAGGACTTCGACCAGGTGGCACGGGTACGGGACCGGCTCAACGAGATGGAGGGCGGCCACCTCGCCTTCGGCTTCGCCGGCAACCCGAAGGAGCCCTCGGCGATGCGCGGCGGACCGATGTTCGAGTTCCTCTTCGGCATCGACACCCTGCTGCGCCGCCAGGGGCGGCGCGACGACTTCACCCTCACCTTCTTCAGCCCGGCGTCGAAGCCGGGCCAGCGCCTCGGCGAGCAGGCGGTGGAGCGGCTGCTGGAGGAGATGAAGAAGCGCGGCATCCAGACCCACCTGGGCCACAAGATGAAGGCGATCGAGGCCGACAAGGTGGTCACCGAGGGGGGCGAGATCCCCGCCGACCTGACCCTCTTCATGCCCGGTATGACCGGCCCCGCGTGGGCCGCCGAGAGCGGCCTGCCGCTGTCGGCCGGCGGCTTCATCCTGGCCGACGAGAACTGCCGGGTGCCCGGCTTCAAGGAGATTTTCATCGCCGGCGACGCCGGCTCCTTCCCCGGCCCCGATTGGATGCCGAAGCAGGCGCACATGGCCGACCTGCAGGCCGAGGCGGCGGCGAAGAACCTGCTCGCGGTGATGAACGACCGGCCCGCCGAACACACCTTCAAGGTGGAGCTGCTCTGTATCGTCGATGCCCTCGACGGCGGCATCCTGGTGCTGCGCACCCTCAAGCGCAACGTGCTGTTCAAGCTCAGCCTGATGCACGGCATCAAACGCTTCTTCGAGTGGTGGTACCTGCGCCGCTACCGCTGACCGCTCATCGCATACGGAAGAGAACGAACCGCAGATTAACGCAGATTGGCGCAGATAAAGATCTTCGTGAATCTGCGTCCATCTGCGTTAATCTGCGGTTGACTCTTCCCTGCTCGACTCCGACAACAACATTCAGGTTTTCCAATGGCTATTCGCGAATTCGACGGCAAGATCCCGCAGATCGCCGACAGCGCCTTCGTCGACGAGACGGCGGTGGTGATCGGCGAGGTGACCCTCGGCGAGGAGGCCTCGATCTGGCCGACCGCGGTGCTGCGCGGCGACATCCACTCGATCAAGGTGGGCGCCCGCTCCAACGTCCAGGACGGCTCGGTGGTCCACGTCACCCACGCCAGCGGCTACAACCCCCACGGCCACCCGACCACCATCGGCGAAGACGTCACCGTCGGCCACCGGGTGGTACTCCACGGCTGCACCATCGGCAACCGCTGCCTGATCGGCATGGGCGCGATCGTCCTCGACGGCGCGGTGGTGGAGGACGAGGTGATCATCGGTGCCGGCGCCCTGGTCACCCAGGGCAAGCGGCTGGAGGCCGGCCACCTCTACGTCGGCAGCCCCGCCAGACAGGCGCGGCCGATCACCGACGAAGAGCGGGAGTTCCTGCGCTACTCCGCCCAGCACTACGCGCGGCTGGGAACCAAGCACAGGGGCTGATGACCATACGCGTCCGGCCGGTGCGCCGCGGCGTCGGCCGGCTGCTGATGGAGCGGCTGCGGCGTACCGCCCACCGCCTCGGTGCCCACCGACTGCGCGCCGAAGTGAGCACCACCGCCCGACCTTTCTTCCTCGCCCAGGGCTTCCGCACCCTGCGCCGCCAAAAGAAGATCTACCGCGGCCAACCCTTCACCCAGTTCGTCATGGCGTGCCGAATTTCCCCTCGATTTTCCGGCCGAAAAACTTTCCACGCGGGACGTCGTCTAGGAGAATAGGGGAACCCACCCAAAATCCGCCCCCGTAAAACCGGCGCCGTCCTCGCCGACGCCGTCCCAATCCACAGGACGAGGAGCCACCGACATGCGTTTTCCCATCATCATCGCGCTCGCCACCATCCCCCTCGCCGGCTGCGACGGCGGCATGGCCTCGCTCACCGACAATGAGCTGCGCGCCCAGTTCCACGACTGCAAGGACCTGGGCGGCTCGCGCAAGATCAAGGCGATGACCTGCACCGAGGTGGACAAGGAGTGCGCCCGGCGACAGGCCGACGGGCGCTACGTCTGCCGCTGAAAAAAAACGCCCGCAGGCCGAAACCCACGGGCGTTTTCATCGATCCGAGCGCCCGATCCGGGCACCGCTGATCAGTAGCGCGGTGCGCGCGGCGGACGCTGCTCGCGGGGCTTGGCCTCGTTCACCTTGAGGGCGCGGCCCTTCATGTCGGCGCCGTTGAGCCCCTTGATGGCGGCATCGGCCTCGGAGTTGTCGGACATCTCAACGAAACCGAAGCCCTTGGACTGGCCGCTGAACTTGTCGGAAATGACGGTGGCGCTGGTCACGTTGCCGTACGCACCGAAGGCCTCACGCAGATCGCCATCGGTCACGGAGTACGGCAGGTTTCCCACATAGATATTCATAATCGTGTTTACTCTGAAATGCTGTATGTCGTCGTGTGAGCACTACCGCAGGACCATACGCAGAAATCGTGATCGGTAGTGAGAGGCCGCGATGCGACCAATTCGGTTCCTTCCCCGCCGCCTCCCATCCCCTTCTGCCGAGCAGACACAACAACGTCTCGGACGCTATGGTTCCGATCGATCGAAGGACGGGAGAAGAAGTGTGAAATGAGAGAAAGCCGGGAGAAAGGATGAAATATGGGAGGGAGTCTCCTCCCATCGGGCGGAAAAGTCCACATCTATTTTCCCCCTCCGGCATCGGGGTGGTTCCCGGGCGGAGGACCCTGCCTGAAACACTATTTTCCTTCCCGGCCTCCTTCCCCGCACATCGGCACGTCGTCGGACAGCCGCCTCGGAGCCACGCCGGCCGGCGCTTCAGCGCACCAACTGCAACTGGACATCAGCCAGATCGGCGGGAACGGAAAAAAGGAGGAAGATCGGCAGGAATTTGGGCAGGTAGCCCGGGCGGCCCATCCGCCGGATCGCCGGAGACCGCAGGGATTACTCGGGGAAGAGGCGGAGGATCGCCTCGGGGAGCATCGGCCGGCCGCGTTCGTTCATCGCGGTGCCGGTCACCTTGGCCTTCATCACCGGCTTGTCGTCCGCGGCGCGGTAGATGTCCTGAAGGAAGTCGAAACGCAGCCTGGAGGGGCGCTCGACGTTGATGCCGACCCAGAAACGGTCGCCGCTACGCAGCGGCAATTTGTAGTCCAGCTCGGCGCGGATCACCACCAGGTTGACGTTGTCGCGGGCGAGCTGGGCGAAGTCGATGCCGCGATCGAGCAGGAACTCGTGGCGGGCGTGCTCCAGGTAGTTCATGTAGACGCCGTTGTTGACCACGCCCTGGAGATCGCACTCGTAGTCCCGTACCTTGAAGTCGATCCTGTATTGGTAGCCCATCTCTTTTTCCTTGTTGCTTTCGATCGGTATTGGGAGAGCCTGCCACGATAGCGATTTTCTGCAAGCACAATCCGACGTATACAAAGGGAAAAAGGGCATTGCCCCATCCACTCCCCGCAGACGAGGGCGGCAATGCCGAATACCCACCGAATCGCTCCGAACGGCCCGGAGAAGTCGGTTGGATCGTCTGTACCCGCAGCCCGCTGCCTCCGTTCCGTCGCGGCGGTAGCCGCGACCTACGAACCCGCCCCATCGGTCACAGGTAGTCCCACCGGTCGAAGGTGGCTGCTTGGCCGATGGGGTCGCCGGCCTCGTCGACCACGGTCCACACCGTGGCCTGTTCGATGCGGAAGCGGCGGCCGCCGGCGGAGATGCGGATGCCGCTGTAGTCGTCGATGTAGCCTTGGCTGCGCACCGCGTCGAGCAGCCGCTGGCGCTCTTCGCGCCGCGGCGCCTCGGCGGTGTAGCGCGACGGGGTGGCGGTGAAGCGCTCCCACGCCATCTCCCACAGCGCCAGCGCCCGGCGGTTGCCGTAGTTGAGCACCGGGTCCACCTCGCGCCCATGGGAGGCGACGACGAAATCGGCGCGATCGAGCCGTTCCGCCTCCTCGACGGGATCGCCGCTGCGCGGGATCAGTTCGCGGCCGGTGAAACGGCGGTGGCTGTCGAGCAGTTGCCGGATGTGAGCGACGGTTTCAGCATTCATGAATCTGTACGTTTTACAAGCAACCCCTCGTTCCCACGCTCCGCGTGGGAACGCCTTCTCTTCAACACCCCGCGTGGGAACGCCCTCTCTTCGACGCTCCGCGTCGTGCCGGGCAGAGGCACCGGGACGTCCGAGCCCGGACGCGCAGCAGGACGCAGAGCGTCCGAGGGGCCTGGTTACGACGCGGAGCGTCGTAACCAGAAGCACCAGAAGCAAACCAGAAGCAATTTTTCGTACGGCGGACAAGCGGAGCGCATCCACCAACGTTCCACCCCATACCTGCTGATTTTTCGCCCCAAGAGAAAAATCAGTGGTCGATGATCCGCGCCAGGGCCTCGGCCATCTCCAGTGGATCGCTGGTGGTGAGCAGCCGGTCGGCCTGCCTGCGCAGCTCCTTCAACTGGCAGGCGTTGACGATCCCCTTCACCTCCAGCAGGCTCGCCGGGTGCATGCTGAAGTGCTCCAGCCCCATCCCCAGCAGCAGCTTGGTATAGCGTGGGTCGCCGGCCATCTCGCCACACATGGAGACCGGGATGCCGGCCACCTGGCCCGCCTCGATGGTCATCCGGATCAGCCGCAGCACCGCCGGATGGAGCGGGTCGTAGAGGTAGTTCACCTCATCGTCCACGCGGTCGATGGCCAGCGTGTACTGGATCAGGTCGTTGGTGCCGATGGAGAGAAAGTCGAGGTGCTCGGCGAAGCTGGCCGCGGTGATCGCCGCCGCCGGCACCTCGATCATGCCGCCCAGCTCGATCGCCTCGTCGAACTTCTTCCCCTCGCGCCGCAGCTCCTCCTTGGTCTCCTCCACCAGTTGCAGCACCTGAAAGAGCTCCAGGGAGTTGGAGAGCATCGGGAACATCACCTTCACCGGGCCGTAGGCGGAGACCCGCAGCAGGGCGCGCAGTTGGGGGATGAACAGCTGCGGCTCCTTCAGACAGAGACGGATGGCGCGCAGGCCGAGGGCCGGGTTGGTGACGTTGGGGGTGATGTTGCGCCCGCCGCCGGGCTGCTTGTCGGCGCCCAGGTCGAAGGTGCGAAAGGTCACCGGGGCCCCCTTCATCGCCTTCACCACCTTCAGATAGGCCTTGTAGTGCTCCGCCTCCTCGGGGAGGTCGTCGCGGTTCATGTAGAGGAATTCGGTGCGGTAGAGGCCGATGCCGGCGGCGTTGACCCGGCGCACCGCCCGGATGTCCTCGGGCAGCTCGATGTTGGCCAGGAGCGTGATCGGGGCGCCGTCGGTGGTCACCGTCGGCGAGGCCTTCAGCTTCTGCAGCTCGCTCTGGTGGCGCCGCTCCTCGCGCTGGCGCTTGCGGTAGTGGCGGAAGCTGTAGTCGTCGGTATCGGCGATGATCACCCCGGCGGCGCCGTCGATGATCAGCATCTCGTCGGCGCGCAGGTAGCGCCGCGCCAGACGCACGCCGACGATCGCCGGGATGCGCAGGCTACGGGCGAGGATCGCGGTGTGCGACAGCGGACCGCCCGACTCGGTGATGAAGCCGGCGATCCCCTGGTGCTGCATCAGCAGGGTATCGGCGGGGGTGAGGTCGTCGGCGAGGATGATGCGGTCCTTGAGGTTGGCATCGAACACCGCATGGTGGTCATCCTCCTGGTGGAGCAGCACCCGCAGCACCCGGTCGGCAACGTGCTGCACGTCGTCCTTGCGGGTGCGCAGGTAGGCGTCGTCCATCTCCTCGAACACCTGCACCAGGGTGTCGCGCTGCTGCTTCAGCGCCCACTCGGCGTTGAGCCGCTCCTCGCGGATGGCCTTGATCGGCGCCTCGGAGAAGGTGGTGTCCTCGAGCATCAGCAGGTGGGTGTCGATGAAGGCGCCGATGTCGGCCGGTGTCTTCGCCGGGATCCGCTCGCGGATCGCCCGCAGTTGCCCCTTGGCCGCCTCCAGGGCGTGGCGATAGCGCGCCTCCTCCTCGTCGAGGCGATACATCGGGATGGCGAACATCGGGATCTCGAGCTGGTCGCGGCGCAGCCGATGGACCTGGCCGATGGCCACCCCGCGGGAGACGCCGATGCCGGTCAGCGATAGGGTCATTCCTCCTCCTCGAAGCGGTCGGCCACCAGCGCGGCGAGGGCATCGAGGGCACTCGCCTCGTCGTCCCCGTCGGCGCTGACGGTGATCGAGGTGCCCTTGGCGGCGGCGAGCATCATGATCCCCATGATCGACTTGCCGTTGACGGTGCGCCCGTTGCGTGCCACCTGGATCGCACAACCGAAGCGCGAGGCGAGGGTGACGAACTTGGTGGCGGCGCGGGCATGCAGCCCCAGCTTGTTGATGATCGGCAGATCGCGGCTCTCCATGGTCCTTATCCCTCCACCACCCCTTCCCGGCCCCCGCTGTAGGCCTTGTCGGCCAGGGCGTCGAGGTCGAGGGCGGCGTAGTTGAGCACCCGCACCAGCATCGGCAGGTTGATGCCGTAGACCACCCGCCGACGCTCGCCGGCGGCCAGCCGGTTGGCGATGTTGCTCGGCGTGGAACCGTACATGTCGGTGAGCAGCAGCACGCCGTCGCCCTCGTCGAGGCCGGAGACCAACGCCTCGGCCCGCGCCTGGACCTGCTCCGGCGGGTCGTTCCTGGCCACCGCCAGGGTGACCGCGGTCAGCGGCATGCGCAGAAACATCGCCCGGACGGTGTCGAGCAACTCGTCACCGAGCCGGTTATGGGTGATCAACAACAGACCTACGCTCACGACAGCTCCCTATGGCGGGCCAGCACCTGGCCGCGATCGCAGCGGAAGTGGGCGGCCAGACGCTCCACCAGATAGACCGAGCGGTGCTGACCGCCGGTGCAACCCACCGCGATGGTGATGTAACTGCGGTTCTCCCGCGCGAAGCGCGGCAGCATCGATTCGAGAAAGCCGACCAGGTCGGTGAACAGGCCGTCCACCTCCGGTTCACCGTCGAGGAAACGGCGGACCGGCTCGTCGCGGCCGGTCTGCCCGCGCAGCTCCGGCTGCCAATAGGGGTTGGGCAGACAGCGCGCGTCGAAGACGAAGTCGGCATCGGAGGGGATGCCGCGCTTGTAGCCGAAAGACTGGAACTGGAGGGTGGGACCGGCGCGCACCGTCCCCTCGGCCCAGCGGCTGACCAGTTCACGCAGCTCGTGCAGGGTGGTGTGGGAGGTGTCGATGCAGTGGTCGGCGGCGCAGGCGATGGGCGCCAGCAGCCGCTGCTCCCGCTCCAGCGCCTCGGCCAGCGGCAGCTCCGCGCCGCGGGTCAACGGGTGGCGGCGGCGGGTCTCGCTGAAGCGGCGGATCAGGGTCTTCGGATCGCTCTGCAGAAACAGCAGGCGCAGCTCCAGACCCATCCCCTTGAGTCGCTCCACGGTCTCCGGGAAACGGGCCAGCTCCTCGGCACGGTTGCGGGCGTCGATGCCCACTGCACTGAGTTCGAGTGCCCCTTCGCCGGCCGCCATCCGGCCGGCGAAGGCCTCCAGCAGGGCCACCGGCAGGTTGTCGACGCAGTGGTAGCCGAGATCCTCCAGGGTGTGCATGGCGATGTGCTTGCCCGCCCCCGAGAAGCCGCTGACGATGACCAGCTTCACGTCCGCTCCCTGCCGCCCTCCGCACCCCGCTCGATCTCGCGGCGCTGGCGCTCGATGAAGTCACCGGCGGCATCGTAGCCGTTGTGGGAGAGGATATGGTTGCGCACGGCGCTCTCCACCAGCACCGCCAGGTTGCGTCCGGCGGCCACCGGCAGGGTCACCTCGGGGATCGGCTGGTCGAGCACCCGGCGGGTGCGGTGACTGCCGCGCAGGCGGTCGATGGCGAGCAGCCGCTCCTCGTCCATCGCCTCCAGGCTGACCACCAGGCCGAGGCTCTTGGTGCGGCGGATGGCGCTGTCGCCGAACATCTCACGGACGTTGAGCACCCCCAGCCCGCGCACCTCCATGAAGTCCTGCAACAGCTCCGGGCAGGAGCCGGTGATCATCTCCGGATTGGTGCGGGTGAACTCGGCGACGTCGTCGGCGATCAGCCGATGGCCGCGGGTGATCAGCTCCAGGGCCAGCTCGCTCTTGCCGCTGCCGTTGTCGCCGGCGATCAGCACGCCGACCCCCAGCACCTCCATGAACACCCCGTGGAGGGTGACCCGGTCGGCCAGCTCGCGGGAGAGATAGAACTGGGTGAGCGCGATCACCTGATGACCGCGGGACTCGGCACACAGCAGCGGCGTGGCGGTGGACTCGGCGCGCCGGCGGAAGTCCTCCGGCACCTCGCAGCCGCCGGCGACGATCACCATCCCCACCCGCGAGGAGAAGACCATGTCGAGGCTGTCGTCGCGGGAGTTGTCGCCGAGGGAGTCGAGGTGCTGCAACTCCTGGCGGTCGAGGACCTGGATACGGCAGGGGTGGATCAGGTTGAGGTGGCCCACCAGACAGCGGCCGGTCTCCAGCTCGGTGCAGTCGCCGACGATGCACGCCTCCCGCTGCCCGCCCTCCTCCCAGGAGAGCCCCAGCCGCCCGCGGAGGGCACGGTAGAGCTGCTCGGCGGTGACGGTGCGTTTCATTGCAGGGCGCTGGAGGCGGGCTGCCAGTCGACGATCAGGCGATAGAGCGAGGCGTCGTCGGCCGCCGCCCGCAGGGTGGCGCAGAACGGCTCGTCGCTGAACATCTCGGCCAGGGTGGAGAGGATCTGCAGATGTTCGTCGGTGTAGTGCTCGGGCACCAGGAGGAAAAACAGCAGGTCCACCGGCTGGCGGTCGATGGCATCGAAGTCCACCGCCTGCTCCAGGCGGACGAAGGCGCCGATGGCCCGGGCGATGCCCTTGACGCGGCCGTGGGGGATGGCCACTCCGTGGCCCATGCCGGTGGAGCCGAGCCGCTCGCGGCCGATCAGGCTATCGAAGATCTCCGCCTGGGTGAGGGCGTCGAGGTGGTTGGCGATCATCTCGCTGACCAGTTCCAACGCCCGCTTCTTGCTCCCTGCCTGAAGGGTCCGGGTGCTGCACTCCCGGCAGAGTAGTTCGCTCAGTTGCATGGTCTATGGCCCCTGGGAAGGGGACCCCGAGGCACGCCGCCACGGGGCCGAACCGTGGTTACTTGCGATGGTCGGTGAGCTTCTCTTTGTGCTTCTTGATCTGCCGGTCCAGCTTGTCGGCGAGGGCATCGATGGCGGCGTACATGTCCTCGTGCTCGGCGTCGGCGAAGAGATCGGCGCCGTTGACGTGGATGGTCGCCTCGGCCTTGTTGCGCAGCTTCTCCACGCTGAGCACCACATGCACGTTGGTCATCTGGTCGAAGTGACGCTCCAGCCGCTCGGTCTTCTCGTTGACGTAGTTGCGCATGGCATCGGTGATGTCCACGTGGTGGCCGGTCAGGTTCAGTTGCATCGGTCGAGACTCCTCAAGAATCGTTTTCGTATCGGTTGCGCCGAAAGAGGCGGCGATCCGTCCCCCGGCGGGAGGGCCGGCTATTGTAGCCGTTTCCGCTCGTTGGAGGCGGGGATATTCATCGCCTCGCGGTATTTGGCCACGGTGCGCCGCGCCACGTTGATCCCCTCGCCCTCGAGCATCTTGGCCAATTTGTTGTCGCTCAACGGCTTACGCGGCTCCTCGGCGGCGATCAGCTTCCTGATCCGGGCACGGATGGCGGTCGAGGAGGCCTCCCCGCCGTCGGCGGTGCCGACGTGGCTGGAGAAGAAATACTTGAATTCGAAGATGCCGCGGGGGGTGTGCATGAACTTCTGGGTGGTGATCCGCGAGATGGTCGACTCGTGCATCTCGACCGTCTCGGCCACATCACGCAGCACCAGCGGGCGCATCGCCTCCTCACCCTGCTCGAGGAACGCCTGCTGACGCTCGACGATGGCGGTGGCCACCTTGAGCAGGGTCTCGCTGCGGCTCTGCAGGCTCTTGATCAGCCAGCGCGCCTCCTGCAACTGCCCCTTCAGCTCGCCGCCGCCGGCCCGCCCGAGGAGGCTGGCGTAGTAGCTGTTGACGCGGATCTTGGGGGCCGCCTCGGGGTTCAGCTCGACCACCCAGCGCCCCTTCAGCTTGCGCACGAAGACGTCGGGGACGATGTATTGGGGGGCGGCCTGCTCGATCGCCGAGCCGGGGCGCGGGTTGAGGGTGCGCACCAGGTCGAGCACCTCGGAGAGCTGCTCCTCGGCCAGCTTCATCCGCCGCATCAGGGTCTTGAAGTCGCGGTTGCCGAGCAGCTCGATGTGCTCGCCGACCAGCGCCATCGCCTCGGTCCGCCACGGGGTGTCGGCGGGCAGCTGGCGCAGTTGCAACACCAGGCACTCGCCGAGGTCGCGGGCGGCGACGCCGGCGGGGTCCATCGCCTGGATCCGGCGCAGCACCGCCGCCACCTCGTCAGGTTCCACCTCCAGCCCCTGGTCGGCGAGCCCCTCGTGGAGCTCGTCGAGGGACTGCTTGAGATAGCCGTCCTCGTCGATGGCGTCGATGATCGCCTCGGCGATCGCCTCGTCGGTCTCGCTGAAGCGCGACAGCTCCATCTGCCACACCAGGTGGTCGCGCAGCGAACGGCCGGAGGTGTCGGCGTACTCGAAGACCCGCTCCTCCCCCTCGTCGTTGCGCGAGTAGGCGGTGGCGCCGTCGTAGACGTCCTCCCACACACTGTCCACCGGCAGGTCGTCGGGCATCGTGGCGTCGGACTCGAAGTCGCGCTCGCGCTCCTCGGCCGCGACCGGCGCCTCGAAGTCGTCGCCCGAGGAGGAGGACTCCTCCGCCGGCGCCTCCCGCTCCTGGCGGTTGCTCTCCGCCTCCGCCCCGGCGTAGCCCTCGATCTCGTCGTCCTCCCCCGATTCCAGCATCGGATTGCTCTCCAATGCCTGCTGCACCTCCATCTGCAGTTCCAGGGTCGAGAGCTGCAGCAGACGGATCGCCTGCTGCAGTTGGGGAGTCATGGTCAGGTACTGACCGAGCCGGAGTTGAAGCGACTGCTTCATGATACGAACCGAATATGCGTCATCGCCGCGGGGCCACCCTTACAAGAATCGGGCCCATTGTATGCCAAATCGTCGGATTTGGTTACGGCTACGCTACGCGGGTGGCGATGCCCCCCCCCCCGGGCATGGCCACAAGGTGCCACCTCCTTCGCACTGGGTCAGAGCCAGCGCACCGGCACCGGCAGGGGGGCCAACCAGCGCTCCGGCTTGGCGCAGAACTCCATGCCGAGACGGGCGTCGCAGGCGCAGCCGCCGCCGTGGCAGGCGAACAGCTCGGCCTCCTCGCCGCGGGAATCGAGCATCAGGTGGAGCTGTCCCTCCTCCTCCAGCGTGAGGATGCAGTGGATGCGCCCCGGCTCCTCGACGTCCTCCTCCAGGCGCAGCTCCCACTCGCCGAAACGGTGGGTCTCGCCGAAGGTCAGCGCCCGCGGATCGGTCAGCGCGTCGGCCAGGTCGTAGCGGACGAATCCGGGCAGGGTGGCGAGCAGTTCGTTGGGCAGCAAGCGGGGCATCATCATGGTCCTGGTCCTCCATCGGGGCCCGCAATGGCTGCGGGAGTGGAGGCAAGATTACCGACGCGCAACGCCCCGTCGTTGGGCGCCGGACAACATCGATTGGGCGCGATCCAACGGTTGGCGGCGGCCGGTCACTGGGGCCCAATTGCCGTTTGTTTGCGCCAAACCGTGGCGCGCCGGGGGGCACTTCGCCGGCAGGCCGGCGGGCATCGTCGGGGACGGGGCTTCGGTCACCACGGCGCGCGCGGCGCGCCCTATAGGGCGGCCTGCGGCCGCCGTGGCGAACGAAGGCAGTTCGCCGGCGGGTTGGCGCCCACCGACAAGGACGGAACCGCAATCACGCTGCGCTGGAGGCGCGCAGCGCCGCCAGGCGCAGCTCCAGGCTCATCGCCAGCACCGGCAGCAGCTCCTCCACCGCCTGGCGCTCGCGGCCCAGCTCGTCGCTCAGGGAGGAGAGCTCCAGCACCCCGAGCAGTTCGTCGTTGCGCAGGATCGGCAGCAGCAGCAACACCCGCGGCGGGAACGTCCCGGCCCCGGTGGGGACCCGCCAGAACCCCTCCGGCGGGTGCTGGAAGATCAGCGGCCGGCGGTCCCGCGCGCACTGGCCGAGCAGCCCCTCGCCGAGGGCGACGCGCTCCGGCGCCCCCTCGGTGACGTAGCTGCCGGCCAGCTCCAGCCGCGTCTCGCCGCCCTCCCCCGCCACGGCGTAGTAGAGGCACCCCTGGTGCAGACGCACCCGCTCGGCGAGCCCGCCGAACAGCGCCGAGACGAAGGCGGGAAACCCCTTCGCGCGCTGCACCTGGAGGACGAAATCGGCCTGGCGGCTCTTCGCCTCCGCCTCGGCGGCGAGCAGTTCGGCCGCCGCCTGCGCCTCGGCCACCGCCTGGCGCCGCTGCTCCGCCTCCCGCCGCAGCCGCAGGAAGGTGACCAGCAGCACGAACAGCGCGCCGCCGACGCTACCGCCAACCCCCGCCCAGCGCCACCACGAGGCGGCCTCCTGCAGGTCGCCGAGGACGACCAGCGACCACACCCCGTTGGGGTCGTTCCACTCCACCGGGGCGCTCGCCGCGGCGAAACGGCGGCCGTCGATCTGCGCCTCCGCACCGCTCGGGTCGAAGGGCAGCGAGCCGCTCACCCGCCCCTCGGCGAACGCCTTGCCGAACTGGCGCAAACGGCCGATGTCGGCCACCCGCTCGGCGCTCACCGGTCCCACCAGGTGGAAGCGCCAGTCCGCATCGGTGGCGGCGAAGACCACCCCCTGGGGCGAGGCGAGCAGCGCCGGCCGGCCGACCGCGGCGAGCTGGCGGTCGAGCCCGTCGGCCAGACTCTTGACCAGCACCACGCCGATCACCGGATCATCGACCGAGTCGCCGGCGCGGATCGGCGCGGCGGTGTAGAGCCCGCGCTTGCCGGAGCGCGAACCGACCGCCGCGTAGACGTTGGCCTTGCCGGCGATCGCCTGGCGCCAGTAGGGGCGGAAGGTGACGTCGGTGCCGGTGCTGCGCTTGTGGTCGGTCTCGTGGGCGACGATGATCCCCTTGGCGTCGATGGCGTAGACGCCATCGGCATCGAGCAGCCGGCGCGCCGGGCGCAGCGCCGCCAGCACCTCGGGGTCGTCGGCGCTGCGCTCGCCGCGCACCAGCGCCTTGACCAGCGGCTCGCCGAGTCCCAGCAGCGAGGCCACCCCCATGATCCGCCCGCGGGCGGTCTCCAGCTCCAGGCTGGCGGCCTCGCGCTCCGCCCGCTCGGCCAGCGCCGTGCGGAAACCGCGCTCGGTAGTGATGCGGTCCACCTCGCCGGCGCCGACCCCGACCAGCAGAGCGAGCAGCGCCGCCATCAGCCGCGGCCGGCGCACCCGGGCGAACGACCAGCGGGTCACGCCGCCCACGGGGCTACCCCATGCGCCTCGGCCGCCGCTTCGAGCCGCGCCAGCGCCTCCTCGAAGTCGAAGCCGCGCAGGGCCTCCTCGATCCCCTGCCACTCGTCCGGGAAGGCGGCGCGGAAGAGCGCCGCCTGCCCCTGCCACAGGCCGCCCACCGCGGCGTTGTTCTGGCGCAGCCCGTCGGCCAGCCGGGCGACGGCGGGGAGCAGCACCTCGCGCGCCACCGCCACCGGCTCCGACGGCGCCTCATCCGCCTCGCCCGCCGCCGCCGCCAGCCACTCGTCCAGCGCCTCGACCAGGGCCTTCAGCCGCGCACCGCAGGCGGCGTTGTGCTCGGCGACGCGCTCGGCCGGCACCCCCTCCTTGATCGCCGCCTCCAGCCGCGCCGCCTCCGCCACCACCTCGCCGGCACCGATGTTGCCGGCGCTCCCCTTGAGGGTGTGGGCGAGCAGTTCGGCGGTGGCGCGGTCGCCGGCCGCCAGCGCCGCGTCGATCTGGGCCGGCGCCCCGCGCTGGCCGGCGACGAAGCGTTGCAGCAGCGAGCGGTACATGGCGTGCCGCCCGCCGAGCCGCTTGAGGCTCGCCGCCACCTCCAGTCCGGCGATGTGGCGGGGAAGGTCGTCCCCCCCCTCCTCCGCCGCCGGAGGAGAGGCCGGCGCCGGCAGTGGCGCCGCCGCCGGCGTCCGCGGCCGCACCCAGCGCAGCAGCGCGGCCCACATCTCGTCGGGATCGATCGGCTTGGCGACGTGGTCGTTCATCCCCGCCTTGGCGCACAGCTCGCGGTCCCGCGGCATGGCGTTGGCGGTCATCGCGATGATCGGCAGTTCGGCCAGCCCCGGCAGCCGGCGGATCTCGACGGTGGCGGTGACCCCGTCCATCACCGGCATCTGCATGTCCATCAGCACCGCGTCGTAGTCGTGTTCCTGCACCATGTCGACGGCGAGCTGCCCGTTCTCCGCCACCTCCACCTCCACCTCGGCGTCGGCGAGCAGGCCGATCGCCACCTCGCGGTTGAGGTCGTTGTCCTCCACCAGCAGCAGTCGCGCACCGGCCAGCGGGGCGAGGTCGAACGGCACCCCCTCGGGTCCCGCCTCCGAGCGCTCGCTGCCGCTGCCGCCGCTGCGAATCACGCTCTCGAACAGGGTCGAGGCGCTCACCGGCTTGATCAGGATGTCGTCGATCCCCGCCGCCTCGGCGGAGCGCAGCACCTCCTCGCGCCCGTAGGCGGTGACCATCAGCATGCGCGGGGTCGGTTGCAGGTGGAGGCGGCGGATCGCCTCGGCGGTCTCGCTGCCGTCCATCCCCGGCATCTGCCAGTCGAGGAACAGCATGTCGTAGGGGCGGTGGCGCTCGGCGGCGCGGCGCGTCTCGCGCACCGCCGCGCCGCCGTCCTCCACCGCGTCGACCACGAAGCCCATGGTGCCGAGCATGTCGGCGAGCACCGCGCGGGCGCTCTCGTTGTCGTCGACCACCAGCACCCGCTGACCGCGCAGCACCGAACCGGCCGGCAGCATGCGCCGCCGCTGCTCCGCCGCCACGCCGAGGCGGGCGGTGAACCAGAAGGTGGAGCCCTCCCCCGGCACCGACTCGACCCCCACCTCGCCGCCCATCAGCTCGGCGAGGTTCTTGGAGATGGCCAGCCCCAGGCCGGTGCCGCCGTACTTGCGGGTGGTCGAGGTGTCGGCCTGGTTGAAGCTCTGGAACAGCCGCTCGCGCTGCGCCTCGCTGAGGCCGGGGCCGGTGTCGCGCACGCCGAAGTGGAGCAGCACCTCGCCGTCGCACTCCTCGCGCACGCGCACGCGGATGGCGATCTCCCCCCGTTCGGTGAACTTGACCGCGTTGTTGGCGTAGTTGATCAGGATCTGGCCGAGGCGCAGGGGGTCGCCGAGCAGGGTGTGGGGCACCTCGGCGGCGACGTCGAAGAGCAGCTCCAGCCCCTTCGCCGCGACCTTCTCGCCGATCAGGTCGGCGACGTTGCCGAGCACCCGGTCGAGTTCGAAGGGGGTGCGCTCGATATCGAGCTTGCCCGCCTCGATCTTGGAGAAGTCGAGGATGTCGTTGATGATTCCCAGCAGGTGCTGGCCCGACTGGTGGATCTTGCGCAGGTAGTCGCGCTGATGGGGGGTCAGCTCGCTCTTCAACACCAGGTGGGCGAGACCGATGATGGCGTTCATCGGGGTGCGGATCTCGTGGCTCATGTTGGCCAGGAAGTCGCTCTTCACCCGTGCCGCGTCCTCGGCCAGCTCCTTCGCCCGGCGCATCGCCTCGGCGGCGGCGCGCTCGTCGCTGATGTCCTCGAGGGTCCAGACCACGCCGCGGGTGGTGTCGCGCACGTCGATCGCCCGCCCGCTCAGCCGCCCCCAGAAGGGCTCGCCGCCGCTGCGCACCATCGGCACCTCGACGCGCACCGTCTCGCCGGCGGCCAGCGCCTCGTCACAGCGCTCCACCTCGGCGTAGCTCGCCGCGTCGGGGTACCACTGGCGGGTCACCGAACCGGCGATCGCCCCGGCGGCCACGCCGAAGAGCGTCTCCAACTGGCGGTTGCCCTTCTGCACCACCCCGTCGAAAACCACCGCCACGCCGCTGGTGACCGCCTCGAAGATGGCGTTCTGCTCCTCCAGCAGGGCAGTGATGGAGCGTTTCTGGGCATCCAGTTCGTCGGTCTGCTGCGCCAGCTGGTGGGCCTGGTGCTCCATATGCTGGGCCTGCTCGCGGCTCTCCTCGAGCAGCCGCCGGGTGCGCGCATTGCGTTCGATGATCTCCAGGTTCATCGCCAGGAACGGCAGCAGACCGTCGAGCAGCGCCTGCTCGCGCTCGGTGAAGGGGCGGAACGAGGCCACCTCCACCACCCCGAGCAGCCGCCCGCCGTTGATCACCGGCAGGGCGAGGATCGCCACCGGCACGCCGTCGCCCAGCCCGCTGCCGATGCGCACGTAGTCCTCCGGCGGGCGGCTGATCAGGATCGGCTCGCGCTCCAGGGCGCACTGGCCGACCAGCCCCTCGCCGTGGGCGAAGCGGTTGGCCAGCTGCTTGCGCTGGTTGTAGGCGTAGTGGGCGGTGAGCTGGAGCCGGCGGGCCTCCTGGTCGTTGCTGAAGTAGACGCCGTGGCCCACCTCGATCAGCGGCGCCACCTCGGCGAGGAAGCGCCGGGCCAGCTCGGCGACGTCCTCGGCCCCCTGCAGCTCGCCGGCGATGCGCGCCTGGTGGGCCTTCACCCACTGCTCGTCGGCGGCCTGGCGGGCGGTCTGGCGGTAGACCGAGAAGGAGCGGGCCAGCTCGTCGATCTCGGTGGCCGCGCCGGAGAAGGAGACCGTGCAGTCGGCCGACTCGCGCCCGGCCAGCATGTCCTGCACCTGCTGGTTCATCCGTGCCAGCGGCGCGATCACCCGCCGGCGGTAGAGCACGCCGAGGATGCCGACGATCAGCAGCGCGTTGAGCAGCGCCAGGGCGAGGCCGATGTTCCAGCCCAGCTGGACCAGCCGCTCGGCCTCCGCCACCTCCCGCTCCATGCGCCGGTCGACGCGCTTGCGGAACTGGTCGATGGGGGTGTGGATGTCGCGCAGGGCCTTGCGGTAGGCGTCGCCGAAGACCAGCTCCACCGCCTTCTCCCGCTCCCTGGCGCGGCCCGCCTTGAAGGCCTGCTCCTCGATCCGGATCAGCTCGTCGGAGGCGCGCTTGGCGCGCTCGATCAGCTCCACCTCGCCGTCGTTCAGCCCCATCCCGCGCAGCGCCGACTCGGCCCGGTCGCGGCTGCGCAGCACCTCCACCTCGTCCCAGTAGGCCTTCTCGTAGGCGGGGTCGCCGGTGGCGGCAAAGGCGCGGACGCTGCCGGTGAGGCTCTTCGAGCCGGCGAGCAGCCGGTTGGCCTCGGCCATCGCCCGCTGGCGCCGCTCGGTGAGTTCGTACTGGCGGTCGCGCAGCAGATCGAACTGGATGAAGCCGGCGACGTTGAGGACGGTCAGCGCCAGGTAGACGGCGACGACGATGCGGTTGGTCTTTTCGATTTGCATAGGGTTACGCGGCGGCCTCGGCGCTCCGTGCGTGTTGATGATTCAGAAAGCCGTTCCGTAGGGTGGATAAGCGACAGCGCATCCACCAATACGGGGGCAACGGCCATCTCCGCCCAGTGATCAATCGGGGCACCGCTCCCGTAGGGTGGATAAGCGATAGCGCATCCACCAAAACGGGGGCTACGGTCAGCCGGCGGGGGTCACCCCATCCGGCGCCCGGTGGATGCGCTATCGCTTATCCACCCTACGGGGAGTCTGAGCGGCCGCTCCCTCGGGCCCTCCCAGGTAACGGCCGACATCCACCTCGTCGATCTGCTCTGGCGCCAGATAGCGCCGCGCGTATTCGAGATGGATGCCGCGGCGCAGGAAGAGTTCGAAGAGATCGGCGTCGAGATGCTGATCCTTGCACATGAAGCTGAGGATGCGCACCGCCTCGCTCAGGCTCTTCGGCTTCTTGTAGGGCCGGTCGGTGGCGGTGAGCGCCTCGAAGACGTCGGCGATGGCCATGATCCGCGCCCCCAGCGACATCTCCTCCTTGCGCAGCCGGCGCGGGTAGCCGGTGCCGATCATGGTCTCGTGGTGGGCGCCGGCGTACTCCGGGATGCGCACCATGTTCTTCGGCAACGGCAGATTCTCCAACATGTGGATGGTCTGTACCACATGGTCGTTGATCTTGAACCGCTCCTCGGCGGTGAGGGTGCCGCGGGGGATCAGCAGATTGTAGAGCTCGCCGTGGTTGTAGAGGTACTCGGGCACCGTCATCTTGAACTCGCCGCCGGGCGCGACCTGCCGCGGGTCGCGGCGGACGATCTGCTCGGGCTTGTCGTCGAGCAGCCGCTCCTCCGCCGGCAGGGCTGCCGCGGGACGCCCGTCGCGCCGCTCCAGCTCGCCGCGGGAGAGGCCCAGGGTGTCGTCGAAGTGGCGCAGCCAGCGCCGTTCGGCGATCTGCCGCAACCTCTCCTGGCGCCCCTCGTCCATGAACTCGCCGCCGATGTTGCACTCGGCGACGAAGGCGAACTCCTCCTGCAGACGAGCGAGGTCGGCGTCCCGTTCCGCCGCCAGCCGAGGGAGGTCCGCCCCCGGCGCGGCCAGCGCCTCCAGGTGGGCGATGAGCCGGTCGCGGTGGAGCACCTCGAAGCGGGTACGGATCTCGTGGATGCGATTGTAGATGGTCTCCAGCTTGGTCGCCTTGTCCACCACGTACTCGGGGGTGGTGATCTTGCCGCAGTCGTGGAGCCACGCCGCGGTGCGGAACTCGCGCCACTCGTCGTCGCTGGAGAAGTGGAAGTCGGCGAACGGCGGCGCGTCGCTCGCCGAGGCCTCCCGTGCCAGCATCACCGCCAGCTCCGGCACCCGCGCACAGTGGGCGCCGGTGTAGGGGGACTTGGCGTCGATCGACTCGGCGATCAGGCGGATGAAGGAGTCCAGCATCTCCTTCTGGGCGACGTAGAGCAGGTCGTTGTCCAGGGCCACCGCCGCCTGCGCCGCCAGCGAGCCGATGATCTCCTGGTCGGTGAGGGTGAAGGGCTCGACCCGGCCCAGCTCGGCGAAACGGGCGTTGAGCAGTTGCAGCACCCCCACCACCTCGCCGGTGCGGGTGATCAGCGGCACCACCAGCATGGAGTGGACGGCGTAGTCGTGGTGCTCGCGCAGCCAGGCGCTCACCGCGTCCTCCGCCGGGCACAGCGCCTCGCCCTCCAGACGCAGGGCGCGCCGCCCCTCGACGCAGGCGGCCAGCGGCCGCTCCCGCTCCGCCGCGGCGCCGTCCATCCCCTCGGCACCGCCCAACGGCAGCTCCGGCAGCAGACCGGAGGCGTCGAACTTGAGGGTCAGGGAGTCGACGTCCACCATGTCGGCGCGCAGCACCTCCCCCGCCCGCAGGTAGAGGATCGCCCCGTCGGCGCCGGTCAGCTCCTGGGCGGCGTCGGTGACCTGGCCGAGCAGCCGCTTGGTGTCGCGCTCGGCGGCGATCGAGATGCCCAGCTCATTGAGCTTCTCCAGCTCCTGGGTGCGGCGGCGCACGGTGGCGCGCATCAGGGAGAAGGCGTCCTCCAGCCGCTGGGTCTCGAGGAACACCGAATGGCGCCGGCCGGGCTCGCTGAAGTCGAGCTCGCGGATGCGCTGCGCGTCACCGGCGAGCAGGGTCAGCGAACCGGTCATGCGCCGCGCCAACACCACCGCCAAAGGGAGGATCAGCGCCAGCAGCACCACGGTGGTGAGCAGCACCCGCTCGATCATGCGGGTGATGTGGCCGGAGAAGTCGCTGACCGGCGCGGCCAGGAAGAGCGACATCGGCGAGCCCAGCCGCGGGCTGACGTCGGTCTGCAGGGTGAGGTAGCCGCGGCCGGTCACCATCCGGTCGGAGAGGCCGAGGGGTGCCTCGCCGATGGCACTGACCAGCGCCGAGCCCACCTCGCTCATCGCCATCAGCGGCTCGATCGGCCCCTCGCCGCGCCCCTCTCCCCCGAGGCCGGAGTAGGCGAGCAGCCGGCGCTGGCGCTCGGCGAGCAGCACCACCCCGTGGGGCGAGAGCCGCTGGCGGGCGATGAAGGCCTGCAGGTCGCCGAGGGCGAGATCGGCGCCGATCACCCCGCCGCCGCCGCTGAGGGCGTGGGTGACGGTCACCCCCGGCTGCTGCAGGGAGCTGAACAGGTACGGAGGGGTGATCACCGCGTCGCGGGAGAGGGTCGCGCCGTGATACCAGGGGCGGGCGGTGGGGTCGTACTCGGGGTCGGGCTCGTCGCGGCTACCGAGCCGATGGTGCGCCCCGTCGAGGAATATCCAACGGGCGAGGCGACCGCCGCCGGCGGTGGCGACGATGCCGCGGACGATGAAGGCGGTCTCCGCCGGCGCACCGTGGCGCTTGGCGATCGCCCCGTCGCCGCGCACCGCGATCGCCTGCAGGAAACGCCGGTCGTCATAGCCGACGTAGACCGAATAGAGATTGCCGCGCTGCTCCAGGGCGCGGAGCAGGAACGGCAGCGCCGGGTGGTCGGCCACCGCGACCGGCGAGACGGCGAGGGAGGCGACGCTGGCGGCGTCGGCGGTCCACGCGCGCACCGCTTCGAGCTGCTGCTCGACGTGGCCGACGATGCGCCCGGCCACCTCCTGGAACAGCCCCCGCGCCGCGACGTCGGCGGCCTGCCGGCCGACCCGGTCGAGGTTCCACATCACCGCCGCGGCAAACGCCGCGATGGCCATAATCAGCACACCGGAAAGCGCGATGGAGAGCCGCAGCCGCCCGCGGGAGGGTCTTATTGGAGTCATCTATGGAGTCCATATTGTTGTTTGGCGATCGACACCGGGAGTCGATTCGGGGGAGTACCGCAGCAACCGGTCGTGCGATACTCCCCTCCTTCCGTTAAGGATAATTCTGAGAGTGCCCGGGCAGTTGGGCCGGCGCAAGTGGTTGTTGGGCGAACGTCAACCACACCCCGCCCGGCGCTTGCAACGGACCCGTCCTGCGGCGATTCTGTCACGACCGGGCGATCATCGGGGAGAGATGACGATGACGGAGGCGAACACCACCCTGCTGCTGGTGGACGACCAGGAGGACAACCTCTGGATCCTGGAGGAGTATCTGCGCGAGTATGGCTTCGACCTGCTCACCGCGCAGAGCGGCGAGGCGTGCCTGACCCGCGCCCGCGAGGGGCGCCCCGACCTGATCCTGCTCGACGTGCGGATGCCCGGCATGGACGGCTTCGAGGCGTGCCGGCGGCTCAAGGAGGGGGCCGACACCCGCGCCATCCCGGTGGTCTTCGTCACCGCCGCCGACGAACTGGTGGACAAGGTGACCGGCTTCCAGTGCGGCGCGGTGGACTACCTGACCAAGCCGGTGGCCGAGGCGGAGCTGGTGGCGCGCATCGGCATCCACCTCGACCAATCCAAGCTGCAGCGCCGCCTGGAGCAGCGGCTGGAGGCCTACGAGGACCGCTACGGCTCACTCCAGGAGGGCGAAGCCGCGGCCGCGGCGCTCGGCGAGGAGCGCGACAGCCACCCGCGCATCGCCCGGCTCTACCGGGCGCGCGAGGTGATCATGGAGAACCTGCTCGAACCGCCGCCGCTGGCCGAGATCGCCCGCCAGGTGGGCACCAACCCCACCACGCTCTCCAAGGAGTTCCAGGCGCTGTTCGGCTTCAGCGTCATCGCCTACGCCCGCGAACAGCGGCTGCAACGGGCGCGGCGGGCGCTGGAACGGAGCGAAAAGCCGGTCAACGTGATCGCCCACGAGGTGGGCTACCGCCACGACAGCGACTTCGTCACCGCCTTCCGCAAACGGTTCGGGGTGACGCCGAAGAACTATCGAATTCAGGGTCTGGGATAGAGGACGGTAGGGACATGAGTGAAGAGAAGCAGACCATCCTGGTGGTGGACGACACCCCGGAGAACATCGACCTACTCAACCAGGCGCTGGGCGACCGCTACACGGTGCGCGCGGCGATCAGCGGCGAACGGGCGCTGAAGATCGTCGCCACCCCGCCCCACCCGGAGCTGATCCTGCTGGATGTGATGATGCCCGGCATGGACGGCTACGAGGTGTGCCGCCGGCTGAAGGCGGACGAGGCGACCCGCGACCTGCCGGTGGTCTTCGTCACCGCCCGCGGCGAGATCGAGGACGAGGTGAAGGGCTTCTCCCTGGGCGCGGTGGACTACGTGACCAAGCCGATCCAGCCGGAGATCGTGCGCACCCGGGTGGCCACCCACCTGGCGCTGCACCGGGCACGGCGGGAGCTGGCGGAGAAGAACGAGGCGCTGCGCAACGAGCGCGAGCTGGTCGAGGAGATCGTCACCCGCATGCGCAGCACCGCGCAGCTCGACCAGGATCGGCTGAGGTATCTGATCTCGCCGCTGGAGCGGACCAACGGGGACCTGCTGCTGGCGGCGCGACGGCCCGACGGCGGGCGGCACGTGCTGCTCGGGGACTTCACCGGGCACGGGCTGCCGGCGGCGATCGGCGGGCCGATGGCCGCCTACATCTTCTCCCGCTTCACCGCGGCCGGGGAGCCGATGGCGGAGATCTTGCGGGAGCTGAATCGGGTGTTGTACCGTCAACTGCCGGCGCACCTTTATATGGCGGCCTGCGCGCTGGAGATCTCACCGGGGGGGGATCGGGTGAGCCTGTGGAACGCCGGGGTGCCCGATGCGCTGCTGATCCGGGATGGGGAGGTGACGACGCGGTTTCCCTCCACCGCGCCGCCGCTGGGGATCATCGAGGCGATGGACCCGGCGGCGGATGCGGCGCACCATCCTTTATTGGCGGGGGATCGGCTGTATGCCTACTCGGATGGGGTGACCGAGGCAGCCGGGGAGGATGGGGAGCAGTTCGGGGAGGGGCGGTTGGAGATTTCCTGAAGGGGCTGGGGGAGGGGGCGTTGGATGGGCTGCTGGAGGCGCTGAGGGGGCATACGGGGAGTGCGGTGCAGAGGGATGATATTACGGTGGTGGAGGTGGGGTGTTGAATAAGCCGGCCTGCGAGAATAATTATCATATGACCTAACCTCACTCAGGACAAAACACGCCATTTGACGGCGTATTGACCGTCAGTCAATCACATTCTGCCAATAAAGCATAGCAACACTCCCCAGTGCGCCACCATTCAGATGCATCAATTTGCCACCAAAACCAATACACAGAACACACCCCCAATGATCACGAAGCCAGTGCACGTAAGATATTTCAGATATTTCTTACAGACATCGGCATGTCATTGTAAGTATGGTGAACGGAATAGGTTATGAAGCGCGCTCAGCCCAGGCAGGCAATAACACCGCCAAATATATCGATAACTATTAATTATGGCTTATATTCGTGAAAGAACGCTAGTTAACCGCCCCCCACCAGAGAACATAGCGCGACCAATAACCCAAACAAAATAGAACCCGATTTCGCAACCTGCTTCACATAGCACACATATCAACACAGGAGGAGCGCAGTGAGCATTACAATCAAATCAATGCCAAAAATAGTATTGTTTACCTTTTTCATATGGGCACTGGCTGGGTGCTACGAAAAAAACCCGGCATCCATATCAGAAAACAAAAGCAAATCGCTACTAGATCAAATCATTGAGCGCGGAGAAATCCGAGCAGGATACATTTCATACCCTCCCAGTTTCATCAAAGACGCAAACACCGGAAAATATAGCGGGATATTTTACGATGCACTGGAAGAGGCTGCTCAGAACATGGGGCTAAAAGTAAAATACACAGAGGAAGTCGACTGGGCGACAATGACGGAAGCCGTAGCCGACGGAAGAGTTGATCTGGTTGTTTCGGGAATATGGCCCACTAGCGCAAGAGCACTAAGAGCAGACTTCACATCCCCCCTATACTATAGCTCTGTTCGGGCATACGTTCGCGCAGACGACAAGCGTTTTGACGAAAAAATAGACCTACTGAATAACAACAATATAACCATAGCAGCCATAGATGGAGAAATGTCGTCAATTATAGCAAAAACCGATTACACGAAGGCGAAACTTGATTCACTTCCTCAAACAACCCAAATCTCTCAACTTTTGCTTGAGGTGTCTTCAGGAAAAGCTGATGCCACATTCGTAGAATTGGCTGTTGCAAACGAGTACATCGAAAAAAATCCGGGCCAAATTCGACCGATATCAGGAGTCAATCCAGTACGAGTATTTCCCAATGTAATGCTTCTAGCAAAAGACAAAATTTCATTTCGAAGCGCATTAAATACCGCGATCTCAGAGCTTCAAAACAATGGATCGATAGAAAGAATACTTAGAAAATACGAGAAGAATGAAATGTCATTTCAACGAGTTGCGATACCATACGAGAAGTAACTAGGAGCCAGCGTTTTACAGAAAGACCTGTGCAACACATCCATGCCACAGAAGCGCTAACGCACCACGACACGAGCAGAATCCAGACCAAGCGGAACACCATTGGCTGGCAACACCCACCACAAATCGGTGTGTTAGCGCTCATACAAACTTCCGCACAACAAAACAATTCGATAGCAGAAAATAACAAACAACTTAAATCATCAAAATATAATATGCTGGACATCATTTTATCATATAAAGACGCATTCATTTCAGGAGTCTTAGTCACGATCAAACTCGTTGGAATTGTATGGTCTGTTGGAATCCTATTAGGATTTATTCTTGGAGTTATTGCTGCAAAATATAGCCCCTTGCTGTCCAACATAGGTCGCGGAATTTCTTTCGTCTTATCTGGCATTCCAGTGATTGTATTTTTATTCTGGCTTCACTACCCAGCTCAAGCAATGCTAGGAATTGTAGTTGATCCATTCTACACAACCGCCATCGCTCTCACCGCAGTAAATGTGTTTTCAGTATTCGAAATAGTCAGGTCTGCAATAATAAACTTTCCAAAGCAATACACCGATGCAGCAAAGGTTTGCGGCGTAAAACCAATTATTCAAATAATTCGAATAGAAATACCCATTGTTTTCAGACATATAATTCCTCATTTACTAACCGCGCAAGTCGTCGTTCTTCACATGACACTATTTGGAAGCCTAATATCAGTAGACGAATTATTTAGAATGGCACAACGAGTAAATTCTCAAGCATACAAACCAGTCGAGATATATTCTGCCATAGGACTGTTTTTCCTTATGCTTTCGCTGCCTATAAATGGGATTGCCCTTTACCTTAAGTCCAAATATGGGCGAGACTTTTCTGAGAAATAGCCAAATGCCTTACAGCGCCAGCGGAATAAAGAAATCATATAATGGGCAGCAAATACTTAACAATATTGATATAGACATTACAGAAGGAAAAGCCACACTACTTACTGGCGCGAGCGGCTCCGGTAAGTCAACATTAATTAGAGCACTTTCACTACTAGACACGCCTGATTCTGGCGTTATCCACCGAAACAATACCGTTATTTGGTCGGCCGCGAATAACACCAATCCCCGTCGCGAAGACCTATACCCAGATATCACATGTGTATTCCAACAGGTGTACTTATGGCCCAACATGACAAACAAAAAGAATGTCATGTTTTCCGTTAACGGGAGGTCTAGCGAGAACGAGTACCATAAATACATAGAAAGAATGAACATTGAACATGTAATGAACAGACACCCAAACGAGATATCTCTCGGACAGAGACAGCGAGTTGGGTTAGTGCGAGCGCTAATGCTAAAGCCTAAGTATCTTTTTCTGGATGAAATATCATCTGCGCTAGACAGGTCTAGTACAAACGCGGTAATTGATGTTCTTTTTGAAAAATTAGGCCAAGGAGTAGGAATGCTAGCAATAACCCATGACCCCCGCTTGATGGAGTGCGAGATTGGCGATGCGATAGAAATGGATCAGGGCCGACTAGTCAGGTAAGGGACGCAGAAAGAATAAATTACCCCAAATTGATGGTCTCGAGGCCCGTCTTCGGCGTTGCGGCAAGGGTTTCATAACCGGGCTATGCGCCTTGAAGACGAACCGCGATCCGGCGCAATTTGGGGTAATTTATTCTTTCCGCGTCCCTAAGACGTGTCGCAGAGGAAAAATGAAATGGCACGAACATATAGCAAACGATCCAATGACATAAAGCAATTAAGCATGAATATTATTGGCGGAGTATTGGCAACAATTATTCTCTATGCCGCCATATTCATATATGACAACGTGGCAAATACTGTAGAATTTAGAGATATCCTCGTCATATCGATTGCGATAACCATGCTATTGGGATGCATGATATTATCTAAGCGAAGAGTAACACTTCTTAAAAATGAGATTGAGGAAGTAGAGTCTGAATTAAAATGCTGGGGATCCTCACTGTTCGAGCAGGAAAGCGGCCGCCACTTCGACGCAATTGACAAGATATCTTGTGCTGTAATGCGATATCCTCCGCTAACCGATGATATCGGCGGGAGCGCGGGAAGCCGTGGAATAGCCTTTCCGCTATTAAAAGATCTTATATTCAATTATCCAGGAAAACCTGGAGAGCCTATTGAGGTAGCAACAGTTAGGGAGGTATCTGATTGGTCCGAAGCTTTTGAGGCGCTAAAAGTAACAGACGACAGCAGGGTTGACATGTTACTTACTCCGGCGATGAGCACAAGAAGACGTATGCAGGGAATATATTTTTCTGTTCCGATATTCTACGTCGAAGTAGGTTTATTTATGAGAAGGGATACCGCTGTATTTCTAGGAATACATGAAAAATCTCCCCTTTCTTATGTTATTGAACGGGTTTCCGCTTCAAATAAGCAGCGCCTGAGAACAATTGGCTACGACGGTGAAATATCTCATGAATTAGCAGAACGGCATTTTGGCGACGTTCAGCAAGAGGAAGTCGAAGGCATGTCTGCCTCTAATTTCGAAACAAAAATATTAAAGAAAATTTCTGGAAACGAATACAACAAGTACATTTCATTCTTAGAAGTCCCAAAAGTAAAATACCTGATTTCATCAGATAGCGGCGGCATCCCCTCCGTTTATAATTCACTTTCTGAAGGAAGAGATGATTGCGACATTGTAAATGTAATGAAGGAAAATGCTCTCGTCTACCCCGTTTGCTTTGCTGTGAGGCACGGAAGGAAAGATATAGTAGATTATATCAATCTTAGAATCATGAATATGCACTGCGGCCGGTCCATGAATCGCGAACTGTCAACGAAAGCCGATCAAGTACCTCATACTAACTACGGGGGACTTATTGATTATCTTATTTCATGGGGAATGGACCGAAAAGCAATATGTGATCCGTTAATGTCACCACCGCAAAATCTACCCCACGAAGAGATTCTATATCTTCGAAATATTGGGAAGGCCATGCCTAATCTTACAGAGATACTTCGCTAAGATTGCAACTCATTAAAAATAATATTTTGTTGCCACATTCGGAGAACAAATGTGCTGAATTCATCGCTAGTTAAACACCGCAGCCCAAGATCTCACCCCATATCAGGAGGGGATGACGTTTTCCATGTCCACATCAATGTACATGGCATGGGAGATGAGACATCGAATCACTTAGTTGATATAGGCTTTGTCAATGATCCTTTTCTCGCTTGCGAAGACTCCTATGCTCCACCAATTCATTTTTCCTACGAGACAACAAATGTTAAGGCCAGAGATGCATCTTGGGAACAAGCAATAGATATCCTAAAGAATGATGCCCATTTTCTAGGGTATATAGAGATGGAGAGCTTGACACCTAGATACTCTCGCGAATATCAGCCCAAGTTTTTACCTGATCAAGTATGCTGCCATCTTCCTAACATTAAAACACATTTTATTGAAGTCGGACTCGACAATCACAAAAAGGCTGATCTTCATGTAAAAAGAGGTATTAATGAAAAA
Organism: Endothiovibrio diazotrophicus; assembly: GCF_054657215.1. NCBI lineage: Bacteria > Pseudomonadati > Pseudomonadota > Gammaproteobacteria > Chromatiales > Thioalkalispiraceae > Endothiovibrio > Endothiovibrio diazotrophicus. The sequence continues at coordinate 35,013 of NZ_BAAHXB010000009.1, read as the reverse complement.
TTTGATAAGCTTGATTTTCTCTTACTAGAATATGGATTTTATAAAGTTCTAACGCCGAGAAACCGAATATACACATTACAGCTCGCGTCGGTCTCCGACGCAAGAACACTATTTGATTATCTAAACAATTTTTTTAGTATTTACGGAGGAGCAAAACAATTAAACTTCGAAGTTGTCGGTCGCCTTCGACGCTTTCCAGAAGATTTTCCTATAGTTGATATGGTTCCAAAGGGAGGTGTTATTATTGAATAGCACCACAAAAGATTTCCGAAAGCCCAAGTTTTAGGGACGCGGAAAAAATAGATTATCCCAAATTTATGATGCGTAACGTCATGAATTTCATTAAAATTCAACCATGTTGGAAAAATAAATAGGACACCCACTCCAACGCCCTCCATCAATCCATCAGATTTTTCGCACACACCTTCCACGCCTGGGCTTCCCTCGCGGGGGCGCGAATTCGCCAAGAAACCGGAGTCGCGGCCCACAGACTCCTGAGAATTCCGCCCGCCGGCGGCTCCCCCCAGAATGGAAGACGAGCGCCGTCCTCGGCGCCTGCACCGATCAGCGAAAAACCGAAAGGAAATGGAGGGAAAGTCAGCTCAGATAGGCTTGGCAGGCCGCCAAGCCCGGCGTTCGTCGGAAGCCCAGTTCCTTGCACGTCGCCTTCACCGCGTCGGCGATGCCACCCACCCTTTGAAGCGACGCTCGAAGAATAAATAGGACACCCACTCCAATGCCTCCAACCGATCCATCAGATTTTTCGCACACACCGTCCATGCCTCGCCCCCTCCTCAGGGCGTCAAATTCGCCGATAAACTGGTGTCGCCGCCGTCACATCCCTGGAAGCACCGTCCGCCGGCGTCTCCTTTCTGAATGGAAGACGAACGCCGCCCTCAGGACTTGCCCCGCCGATCAGCAAAACCGAAAGGAAAATGGGAAAAATCAGCTCAGATAGGCGTGGCAGGCCGCCAAACCCGGTGTTCGTCGAAAACCCAGCTCTTTGCAGGTCGCCTTCACCGCGTCGGCGACCCCCACCCACCCTTTGAAGCGGCGCTCGAAGTGCTGCGCCGCTTGCAGCCAGCCCTTGCCGTCGAACTGGAGCCGCTCCAGGATCGGTGGCAGGCTCTCCGGGATCGATCCGCGTTTTCCGGGCACCATCGCCCGGCCGGTCCACTCCACCAGCTCCAGGTACTCCGTGAGGTGAAACGGAATTCCTTTGGGCATCGACTCGCGTAGATCGCCCACCAGCGGCAGCAGCTTCACGGCGCCGCTCCCTTTGACCATCTCCTCCCTGCCCAGCGCCCGGGCGATGCGCTGCTGGATGGAGGCGTAGTCCGAGGTCTCCGGGGTCTTGGTGATGTCCGCCCGGATCGGGTTGAGATCCACGTAGGCCATGCAGGCCAGCAAGGCCTTTTCGTCGAGTAGCGCCTGGGAACGGAAACGCCCTTCCCAGAAACGCCCGGTGCAGTGATCTTCCGCATTGGCCTTGCGGGCGATGTGTTCGTTGAGGCAGCGCATGAACCAGCTAATGCTCATCAGGTTCCCGCGCCACTGTTCCGCCAGCCGATCGAGCTGATCGCGCTCCGCGCCACCCAGCGGTTCTCCGTTGAGAAACCGCTGGGCGATCAACGGCCCCTTGAACAGCCGGAGCCACCGTTCCACCACTTCGTCGACGCTCCACCCCTTCGCCTGCTCGACGTCGACGTGCAGCGCCGTATGGGTGTGGTTATGCATGATCGAGAATGCGCAGACGTCGATGGCGAACACCCGCTCCAGTTCGGCGAGGCGGTCCTCGACCCACCGGCGGCGGTGTTCGTACTGTTCGCCGATCAGGAAGGCGCGGCGCACGCAGCGGGAGACGCAGTGGTAGTACGGCGTGCTCTCCAGGGAGATCAGGCTCTTTCGTGGCTTGGGCACAATAGCACTCCTTCGAGGGGGCACCGTTAGCCTGGACAACCCCTCTCCCGGATTCAACCCGTCGGCCTCAAAAGACAGGGAAATCTGAATATCTGTAGTCGATTTCTGAATCGCTCAGGCGATTGCTTATTTTTTGCCTATACCCAGTTTTCGACAAGCAGGCCGTCGACACGCTCGAACTCACGAAGGTTGTTGCTGACGAGGGTGAGGTTTCGGCGACGGGCTTGCCCGGCGATTTGAAGGTCGTAAGGACCGATCGTCCTGCCTGACCGGGTCAAGTGTGCTCGTATCAAGCCGGCTTCGATAGCATCCTCCTCGTCAAACGGGAGGATCGATAGCGGCGCGAGGAAGTGGCTGAGGGCGGCTCGGCTTTTCTCCACGCTGTTGCTCTTGCCGGCTCCGTAGGCCAGCTCGTAGACCGTGACCGAAGAGATCGCGATGTCACCGACCTTGGTGGAGGTGAAATGTTCGAGCACCGATGCCGGCCGGCGCTTGATGAGATAGATGCAGATATTGGTATCCAGCAGGTAGCGCATCAGAACAGTGGCTCCCGTTCCGGCATGTCGGGTTGCTCCCGACCATCGGCCATGAAGTCTGGCGGAAATTCCTCCAACGAAGAGATCAACGTTGAGAAGTCACGGCCTTTTGCCTCCACCTCGTCTTCGAGGATCGTGATCAATGCGCGGGTCGGCTTGGTCAAGCTGACCGACTCCAGGGCGCGAATCTGTCCGTCGGTTTCAATAATGGCTTCTATGGTGGTGTGCATTGCTGGAGGCTCTTGACTTGCGTGCGGATTTTGGGGAGAGGGCCGTCGTCCGTTTATTCTGCATTCGAGGAGTTCAAGGAGCAACGAGGAGCAAATAGGACACCCATTCCAACGCCATCCATCAATCCATCAGATTTTTCGCACACGCTCGCCGCCATCCCTCCATACACTTCAAACTTGCGCCCACACCCACGCCTAGCTAGACTTAGCCCGCACTTAAGATGGGAGATACAGATGACGACAGCCAACATGCACGATGCAAAGAGCAGACTGTCCGAGTTGGTCCGCAAGGCCGAAGCGGGAGAGGAGGTAATCTTGGCCCGCGGGGGGCAACCGGTGGTGAAGCTCGTTCCTGTTTCTCTTCATCCGAACCGCCGATTGGGACTCTGGCGCGACGCGCTCGATCAGCAGCCTGAGGGATGGGACGAAAAGCTTCCTGTCGACGCAGCGATGCCGGAACTGGACGACTGATGCGCTATATCCTTGATACCCATACTCTTTTATGGGCCTTGATGTGTCCGGAAAAGATTCCGGAACCCACCACGACGATCCTTCTGGAGCCGTCCAACACCCTTTTCGTGAGCGTGGTGAGCCATTGGGAGATCGCCATCAAAGAGAGCCTGGGCCGGCTGGTGCCACCGCGTAATCTCGACGAGACGATTATCGAATCGGGCTTCACTCCCCTATCACTGACCGCAGCCCATTGTCTCGCCTACGGGAAACTCCCGCTCTACCCAGAGCACCGCGACCCATTCGACCGGATGCTGGCGGTTCAGTCTCGCATGGAACAGGCAACGCTGATCAGTCGGGATGAAAAACTCGATCTGTACGACATTGATCGCGCCTGGCAGAGCAAATAGGACACCCACCCCAAGGCCCCCAACCAATCCATCAGATTTTTCGCACACACTCGCCACCGCCTCGCCCGCAAGAGGAACCAAAAAGCCCGAATAACCGGCGTCACGACCTCCAGATCGCCCAATACCACGCCCGCCGGGGGCTCTCTCCCGAACGGAAGACAAGCGCCGCCCTCGGGGCTGGGCCCGATCAGCGGAAATTGAAGGGAATTGGAGTGAGAGTCAGCTCAGATAGGCCTGGCAGGCCGCCAGGCCCGGTGTTCGTCGGAAACCCAGTTCCTTGCATATCGCCTTCACCGCATCGGCGATGCCCACCCACCCTTTGAAGCGGCGTTCGAAGTGCTGAGCCGCTTGCAGCCATCCCCGGCCGTCGAACTGGAGCCGCTCCAGAATATCTTATTGGGTCTTCCACCGGCATCCGGGGTCGCCGTTGCGGCGACCCCCATGTAATTCGAGGAAAGGGGTCGCCCGTCAAGAAAAGTTGGTTTCCAAAACCAGAGTGAGCTAACCTTTTAGCTAAGGCTCGCGAAAGAATAACTTCCTGTTTTGGAACGTTGATCCGCTCCGCCCGGCGGCGTTGCTCAAAGGGTTACATACAGCAAGTATGCCCCCTTTGCGCGCCCTGCCGGGCGGGCGTCTCGACGCCCCAAAACAGGAGGTTATTCTTTCGCGAGCCCTAACTGGAGGTTCTCAATGCAGATCAACACCCACGACGCAAAATCCCAACTCTCCCGTCTGATCGACCTCGCGCTGGCGGGGGAAGAGGTGATCATCGCCCGCAACAACCGGCCGCTGATCCGCCTCACCCCCATCGGCGAAGGGCACCGTTCACTGGAGTTCGGAACGGAACCCGACCTTATCCGGCGCATGGACGACGACTTCGACGAGCCGCTGGAGGACTTCCGGGAGTACATGGAGTGAGCCGACTGTTGCTTGATACCCACACCCTGCTGTGGGCCATGAGCGGGTCCAAACGGTTGAGTGCGACGGCCACGGAAGCCCTGCTGCACGGCGAAAACCACGTGAGTATCGCCACCTTCTGGGAGCTGGGAATCAAGATCAGCCTCGGGAAACTCGAACTCGCCCCCCAGTGGCGGCAGCGCACCACCCGGTACATGGAGAGCTACGGAATCCACCTCCTCCCCATCGAACCCCACCACTGCGAACACCTCTCCACACTACCCTTTCACCACCGCGATCCTTTCGACCGGATGTTGGTGGCCCAAACCCAAATCGAGGGGTTGTCGATGGTCAGCGCAGACCAACACATGGCGGCCTACGGGATCGAAATAATTTGGTGACCCTTCGCCCCGGCCGGTGCATTCGTTTACGAGACACGCCTACCGAACAAGTAGGACACCCGCCCCAATGACCTTGGCCTCCCCATCGGATTTTTCGGAGGTAAATAGGACACCCACCCCAGCGGCCCCGCCGCGTGCAGATAAAAGCTACACGCCCCACTATCCTTTCTCCACGCTCACGCTCCAACCGTAGGATTCCGGTCAATGGCCCATCCCGCCCCCGCCCAGCGCACCGCGGCAAACCACTTGCGCGCCCTACCCGTCCAGCGGGAACTGATCGACCGAGCCTGCGCGGCGGTGCACAAAAAGCTCACCGACTTCGTGCTCGATGCCGCTTGCCGTGAGGCGGAACATGTGCTGTGCGACCGACGCCAGTTTCTGCTGGATGAACAGGCTTATGCCGCCTTTGAGGTCGCCCTGGACCAACCGCTGCCCGACAACCATGCCGTCCAGCGACTGCTGGCCCATAAGGCCCCATGGGAAGACTGAGCCCGCCGGAACCGCTGACCGCCGAGCACCACACCGCCGGCTTCGACTCCGAAAGCGATTCGCTGGACGAATGGCTGGTGCGCCGCGCCCTGAAGAACGAGACCAGCGGCGGCTCTCGGACCTACGTGGTCTGCGACGGGCTGGAGGTGGTGGGTTACTACGCCATCGCGGCAGGTAGTGTCGCCCGGGCGGAGACTCCCGGCCGGATCAGCCGCAACCAGCCGGCCCCGGTGCCGGCGGTGATCCTGGGCCGCCTAGCGGTGGACCGGAATTGGAAAGGCCGAGGGATCGGTCGGGGCCTGCTAAAGGATGCAACCCTTCGCTCCCTCAACGTCTCCCGCCAGATCGGCGCCAGGGCACTGCTCGTTCACGCCCTCGACGAGCAGGCTGCGGCTTTTTACCGCCACCATGGCTTCATCGACAACCCCCTGGCACCGGCCACCTTGATGTTGGGACTGCTGGATCAGGGGTAGAACTCCCGCGCATGCTCGTCCTTGGCATCGACGAGCACGGCCATGATGCCGATCTCCCGCGCGGCCCTCGGCGATGCGCTCCAGGGCGTTCATGAGGAGGTATTCACATGGCCTGCGCGCTGGTGGCGGCGATCGACGGCCAGGAGTCCGAGGCGGACGCCGGGGATGCGGTGGGGGAGGCGCTTGGCGAATTTCGGCGGTAGACCGGTGGTCTCGACCTCGCACACGGTGAGGGTGTAGTAGCCGATGATCTCGCGGGGATTGGCATCGTCGACGCACACGAAGGTACGGGAGACGCCCTTCTCCTGATAATGGAATCCCCTTGGGCATCGGTTCGCGCAGATCGCCCACCAGTGGAAGCAGCGTCACGGCACCGCGCCCTCCGCTCGCCTCCTCCTTCCCGAGCGCCCGGGCGATGCGCTGCTGGATGGAGGTATAGTCCGATGTCTCCGGTGTCTTGGTGATGGCCGCCCGGATCGGGCTGAGTCCCGGCCGGCAGGGCAAAAAAGCCACTATCCGACCCTCCCCAATCAGACCTCCGGGACCGGCTACGCCCGCAACCGAGCATCGGGAGCGTGCCGACGACGGGAGGCGCACCGCTCAAAAAGCGGTGCCCCCCGTCTCCATCCACCCGCTACCGAACCTTCCCCTTCTTCCGTCGCTCGGGAAACACCAGCGACTCCAGCAGCCCGAGCAGATGCTCCCGCTGCTCCCCCGACTCCAGCGCCCGCCACAGCGCCAACAGCGCCGCCTCCTCCTCGTCCGCCGCCCCCGGCTTCCAATTGCGCGGATCGGACTTCAGCAACAACCGCTGCCGTTCCAGCTCATCGTCGTCCTCCGGTACCCCCTGGAGGAAGAAGGAGACCGGCAGGGCGTAGGCGCGGGCTAGGCGGTAGAGTTGTTCCACCGAGACCTTGTACTGGCCCAGCTCCAGACGGGACATGTGCTTGTCGGTAACGTCCGCCGCTTCGCCGGCCACTCTCATGTCGACCCCCTCCCGTTGCGTGCGGACCATGCGCAGGCGAGCACCGACGTGGGCGTAGAAAGAGGTAGGGGATTTTTTGGGCACGGTAGTGGCGTACAGAAAGACGGCGATCCATCAGAAGCTCAAAGGGTGTTGCAGTCCGCCGCCAAAAACATCCCGCTATTAGCGATTAGCAATACTAACCTCGTGCATTGCGCCCCAATACGTTAAAATTGTTTTCCTCCTGTTAGTCCTGATATCTTTACTCTTCATGAGCACGAATCCTGAGGCCACTCCCGATCTACCTCCCCTATGTGGTTTCGTGATCGCCTCCGAGTGCCGAATTCCGGCGTCGCTGGCCAACCACATCCCCCCCGAAGAGCTCCCCAAGCTCTTCCACCGCCCCACCGCCACCCTCCCCGATCCAGACGCCCCTCCCGCCGACCACCGCTACCGCACCCTGGCCCTCCTCAACGGCATCCCCGTCGTCGCCACCCATACCGAACAGGACAGCGATGCGTGCCTACTGGCCATCCGCCCGGCCGGTAGAGCCGAGGCGGAGACCCTGCTGAGCCGTCTGCTGGAAAAGCTGGCGTGGATCACCAAGGAGGTCGTCGACGAGAGCCAGGTCCCCGAAAATCCCCTCCCCTGGGAAACGGCCCAGCTCAGAATCGGTGGAGAGTCGCTGGACGGAGTACGACTGGAGCTGACCGTTGCCGGGGGTACGCCCCCATCGCACCGCCCGGCGGAGTGACGCGGGCCAACGCCTCGAATCGAAAGTTTCCCGACATCCGAGGGGGCGGCCGGAACAACACCCTCTCAAATAGCGATTACCCCCGCCCCCCTTGCCTCCCGTGCCCGTGCCCCGCGAGCTGCACGTCGCCCTCTACTGGCGCCGATGTCTTGCTTTCGCCGTTTGGCGTAAAGCACAACGCGACGGATAATTTCAGATTATTCCTACAGACACATAGGGGCCAAGCGCGCTAATGTTCCTGGTATCAGGAGAAGCGGGACGCGCCAGTTAATGCCGCCGTCCCGGCGGCATTTGCGTTTCCAATATTTTGAGCCGTTGGTGGATTATTGGCCGTTGAGTCAGATGGATAGGGGCGAAAATTCGGATAGGGAGATGGGGTGTTATGCGGCTGAACAGCCTGATATCCGGGTGCTATGCCGCTGAATTGCAGCACAACCAACTGTACGCGAATCGACAAATATCGCGTAACCGATTGTTTCAAAGGGAAAATACTGATTTGCCGGCAAGGGCGGTTGAGATGTTATACGACGATGATCCGCCGAATTGGGACTTATGCTGCCAAGCGGCCTTGTAACACACCTGAGCCGACCTCTTGGAAGGTTTTTTAGTTCGTTGTTTTATATGACAAAAAACCTATCTTTGAGGTGTCGGCGGAGGGTGTTATGTGGAAATTGGTCTGCCGAATAACAAAGTTAGGCTCAATTACATCAAACTTATATGGATACAAATTTTTACCAAGGTAATCTAAAACGCTGGGATGATGACAAAGGTTTGGGATTTATCGAACAAAATAATGGAAAAGGTGATATTTTTCTTCATATCTCCGCACTCAAAAAAATGAGCCGTCGTCCTGTTGCAGGAGACATAATACATTACCAAATTCATACCGAAAATAACGGTAAAAAAAGAGCTGTCAATGCCAAAATAGAAGGGGTTTCAGAACTTCAGCCACGACCAAAGAGGAAAACAAAAAATAAAACTGGCAATGGATGGTTATCTACATTTTTTGTTGTTATATTTTTTGTGTTAGCTGGTTCAGTTATTTATAACAAGTTCTTTGGTCATATTTCCGCAAACAATCCTATAGAAACGCTATCTTCTCCAGAAAAGCATGTAAATTATACTTGCAGTGGAAAAGTTTATTGTTCGGAAATGACATCATGTGAAGAAGCAAAATTCTATCAAAACAACTGTCCCGGAACTAAAATGGACGGCGACGGTGATGGCATTCCATGTGAAAGTCAATGGTGTAGCTGGTAAAGTCAAAAGCCTAACGAATCGCTCAAGGCCGACCACCCGCCGTCGGGCTTTTTCGGTTTTGTTTTGGGCTTTGTGGCGGCGGGTGTCGGCTTAGCTCAGGCGTTATAACCCGACTTTGACAGCATCTAGTAACTGATCGGACCTCCAGCTCGAACACCCTCTCAAAAAAAGTCCCCGACAGCTCCCCTTCTCAAAGAGCGCACACGCATGCACTTCAGATTTGCGTCCAGCCCTATCCCCCCCAGCCAGGACTAGTCCACACACAATACGGGAATGCAAATGACGACGGCCAACATGCACGACGCCAAAACCAGACTGTCCGCGTTGGTCCGCAAGGCCGAAGCGGGAGAGGAGGTGACCCTGGCCCGCGGGGGGCAGCCGGTGGTGAAACTCGTTCCGGTTTCGCCTCACCCGCCCCGGAAACCGGGACTCTGGCGCGACGCGCTCGAGTGGCAGCCCGAAGGGTGGGACGAGAAACCATCTGCCAACGAAGTGATGCCGGAGCTGGACGACTGATGCGCTTTCTCCTCGATACCCATACGCTGTTATGGGCCTTGATGTGTCCGGAAAAGATTCCGGAACCCACCACGGCAATCCTTCTGGAACCTAGTGGGCCATGCGGACCGAAGAAGGCGGCAGGGGTGATCACACCCTCTCCGTCGACTCGAAATCGTCAATTGCGTGTATTATGAATGCACGAATATTCAAACTCGAAGGGGATCTCGTCCATGCCAGGAAATCGCTTCTCCCCTGTTGCCCTATTCATACTCGCGTACACACTCTCTCATCCATCACTCGCCGCCGAGGATTTGACCGGTCTGTGGTCCGGAAACCTCCTGCCGATTTCAGAGGAGGAGACAGCGTCGGAGCTTGTCGACTTTTTCGACTCGCTGGTTATTCGAAAGATTTATTGAACCATCATTCAACACGCCGCAGAGGCGAAAACGCCTACCCCTCGGGGCAGGCATCCGCGCTTCATGATACATGGATAAAATGCGACGGTCGCATTGATCTCGAAATCGACGATGGGCGAACTCGTGGCGTACCCAGCGCTGCTTCAGCGTTTCCGATACCGTCAAGCCATAGGTATTGAATTTCACCACACCGAAATCGGCTCCGGTACTCGTGCAGTTTCCGGTAGTTCCTCCGGCAGGACTGACACACGGCTGACCCAGATCGTTGAAGGCGACACCGACCGCGGATCCGCTACTGAACTCCGGCAACACGCCGTATTCCGCTTCGATGAATGCGACATTACCGGAATACGGCGGAGATAGATCCATCGGTCCGGCCAAAAAGTAAAAGTTCGTATTGTCTACATAGTCCCGGGCGGCCGGCCCGTAGGCACTGATGGAACGACGAATTAATCAACGTCTCCTTGAAGCACGTCGGTCGAGACGCAATAGCCCGCCGCCGCCTCTCGTACCGCCCAGCGGATCCTGCGGGCGGTCTCCTCGCCGATCCCGTCGGTCTCCGTAAGCAAAGCAGACTCCGCGGCGAACACCGCCTCGACGCTGCCGAAGCGCTCCAACAGGCGAGCGGCGCGGGTGGGACCGATGCCGGGGAGTCCCTGGAGAAGATGCAGTTGCAGGGCGCGCCGGTTCTTCGGCCGCTTGCCCTGGCGCGGCACCGCCCCCTCGGCGAAGGCGCGGCCCTGGCGGGCGAGCAGCCCAAGCAGGCGGGCGCTCTCGGCGGCGTCGCGGGCGCGCAGCAGGGGGAGACCGAAGAATACGGTCAGGGTGATCAGGGCGCCCTGGATCGCCTCACGTGACATGGCGGAACGGGCGAGATCCCCGCCAGTGCCCTCCAGCAAAACGACGCCTCGCGGTTCGGCCTCGATCAGCCGTAGCGCCTGCCGAAAGAGGCGTCCGTCCTTGATCGATTGGGTCAGGTCGGGAAGCGTCTTGCGTTCGACCAGGAAGCGCTCGTCGATCAGGTAGTCGCCGAGGGGGAGGTGGGCAAGGGTGGTCTCGAACGCGGGATCGCGGCGCAGGATCTGCGGCAACGGCCCGGCCCGTTCGCGGTGATCGATGACGATGGGGAAGGAGGCGCCCATGGGGCGACGCTAACGCGCTGGAGCACAGGGCGGCAATTGGGAGATTTCTGATCGGTCGAGGAGGGGGAAGAGGGGGCGGTCGCTATGCCGCTGTGCAGACCCACGATAAGCGGGAGGGGATCGGGACGATAATTCGCTCCTGGCCGGGCACGCGGGCGGTTGCGCGAGGTGCCGTTTTGTAACGGCGTTGCACGATCCCGCGGGGCTTACTCGTCGCCGTCGAACAGCGGACTCTGCCGGAGCGCGCGCTGGGCGGCGCCGGTGCGGCGGAGGATGGCGTAGATCTGCTGCACCGAGAGTTCGAACTCGCGGGCGAGCTGGTCCTGGTTCTGACCGGTGAACGCCTTCCAGATCTTCAGGTCTCGCGCGCTGATGTCGAGGATCACCCCCTTCGGGATGTAGGTCATCTGGCCGCCGTAGTTGGCGCGTACCTGCTCGACGATCTTCCAGGCGAGGGCGTGGGCGTCGCGGCGATCGAGGCCGGCACCGGTGAGTACGGTGGAGCCGTACAGGGCCAGGTCCCGCAGGAATTCAGGGGCGCTGGTGGTCATGACACTTTCTCCTCGGTCGGTGTGGTCGGCGTGTCCATCGTGGCGCGCGCGGGCGTCGCGGCGTTCTTCGCCGGGCGGCGCCGGCGGCGGGTGCGGCGGTCACTCATGGAACCCCCTCCCCGCCTCGTAGCCCAGCGGCTCTTCGGCTTCGGCGTGGTATTCGTCGTAGATCCGTTGCGCCTGGTCGCGCAGCGGCTGCAGGCGGCCGAGGGCCTGCTCCATCGCCTCGGTGCGCGGGGTGGTGCGGGCGATCTCGATGCAGGCGTCGCGGGCGGTGAGGTAGAGCGCGGCGAGGCGGCGTTCGATGGCGTCGCTCATCTCACACCCCCCGGCCCAGGTTGTGGATCAGCTCGGCGCTGACCCGCGGCTCGCCGATCTCGGCGGCGTGATTGAGGGCGAGGCGGATCAGGTTGTTGATGCGCAGCGGGTAGCACCAGCTCTCGCGGTGCGCCCCCATGCCGCTGCCGCGGCGCACCGTCAGCGCGCGCTCCACCGCCGCCGGCACGTCGTCGCCGAAGAGGTCGCCGAAACGCTTGCCGAGGCGGCGGAACTTGGTCTCCAGATAGCCCCGCACCTCTTCGCTGCGCAGCGCCGGCAGGGTGGTGCGGTGGGTGCGGGCGATCACTTCGCGGGCATCGAAGTGAATACGCTCGTCGAGCAGCCGGCTCAGTTCCGGTTGGCCCACCAGCACGATGCCGAGGCCGGCGCCGAGCCCCTCCTTCATCTCCATCAGCCGCTTGAGGTATTTCAGGGTCTCGACGCTCAGATCGTGGGCCTCTTCGATGAACAGCCCGACCCGGTGCCCTTCGCGGGCGTGGCGGGCGAGCAGGCCGCGGACCTGGCGCGCCTTGGCCTCCAGGGTGCGCCGCGGCGGCTGGCCGGGGGCGAGGTCGTAGAGGATCGCGTCGAGCATGCCGGAGGCCTTGAGGCGGCTCTTGTCGACGGTCTCGGGCTTGACCACGTGCATCCGCTCGTCGTCCAGCAGGCGGTGGAAGAGCAGTTCGCGCAGCACCGTCTTGCCGCTGCCGGATTCGCCGACCACGGCGACGATGCCGCCGTTGCGGATGGTCTGGCGCATCGCCTCGAGGACGTAGTGCTGCTCATCGGCGAGCCACACGTCGGCAGGCTCCTGGATGTCGTCGGTAAAGGGGTCGCCGAATAGGCCGAAGGCCCGGCGGGCGGTTTCGCTGATCATGACTGCCTCCGGTAGGTCGTCGAGGATGGGTGAGGTGGATGGGGCGGCGCGGGGTGCCGCGGGGGCCGGCGGCGGCGGGCCGCCGGCGGGTTGCCAGAAGCGGCGGATGTCCGCCTCGCCGACGCCGCGGCCGGCGAGCCAGGCGGCCGCCTGGCGTTCGATCTCGCGGCGCGGGGTGGTGCGCGGCCAGCGCTCCTCGTGGCCGAGGAGCATCGAATTGAGGACCGTCGGGTGGAGCGGGTTGCCGGCAGCGCGGCCGCCGCTCTGGATGATCGCCTCGGCCATCGCCGTCTGGTCGATGCCCAGCCGCTGCAGAAGGTAGTAGCCATGGGTCGGCCGGGCGGGTGCGGGATCATGGCCGGCCGGGCGCCGCGGCGGCGCCGAACGGGGTTGGCGGCAGGGGAGCGTCATCGATCGTTCTCCTTCTCGGGTGGATTAAGCGCTAGCGCACCGCGCGCAGGCCGCCGGCGGCCGGTGGCGAGGTGGTGGCGCGGCCGGGCATCCCGTCGCGCAGCCAGTGGACGACCTGGTCGAGCTCCTCTTCGCGGACGCCCTCGGGGTGGGCCTGGCGGATCGCGCGGTTCTCCTCCGGCTCAAGGTGCCTCCCGAGCCGTTGCGAGATCCGCCCGAGGGCCTCCACCGGCGGCAGCGGCCGGCACTCCACGCGGGGGGTGCCGGGGATCTCCAGTTCGCTGCCCGGGCGGCGCACGTAGGCGGCGGTGGTCTGCTCGCCGAGATAGCCGATCGGATCGACCCCTCCGCCGAAGGCGGGCTCGCGCCGCTTGCGCGCCCGCTCCACCTCCCGTTCGGTGTCGGCGCCGTAGGCGACCTTCGCCATGCGCTTGCGCTGGCCGTCCACGTCGGTGTCGGGGGGCGCCCGGTAGGCCTCGCCGATCACCGGCGCGTCGAGGCGGAAACCGGCGCCGTCGCGCTCCAGGGGCTCGCAGGGGTAGAGGGTCTCCCGCCCCTCGCCGTCGCTCACCACCACGTCGATCCACGGTGCCCGGTAAGGGTTGACGCAGACCGTCAAGGTCTCGCCCACGCGCACGCCGGGGACGTGGGCGACGCTGTACTGGTTGGCGCCGTAGCCCTTCACCGTGTAACGCACCGCCAGGTCGCCGTGCACCGTCACCGCCTGCGGGCGGCTGCGCAGCAGCGTCTCGAGCACCGCACGGGGCGGCGCGACGCGCAGCTGTTCGGGGCGGATGGTCTGCCACAGGGCGAAACGGGCGTGGCCGTGGCGGGTGTGGCGCTGGGTGCCGTTGAACCAGCGGCGGAAGGTGGCGGCGGCCTCGTTGAGGTGGTCGGCGTCGCGGATCCGCATCAGGTAGAGCCGCCCCTCGAAGCGCCGCTCGATCAGATCGTGGGTGCGCTCCACCTGCCCCTTGGCGCGGGGGTTGCCGGGGGTGTGGACCTGCTGGCGCACGCCGAGGCGGTCGAGCAGGTTGCGTATCAGGTGCGAGGTGTTGGCGCTGCCGGCGTCCCACAGGATGCCGAAAGGCACGCCGTGGAACGGCTCCTGGGGGTGCCCCTTCGGCGCGAAGGCCTCGGCGAGGAAGCGGAACAGCGTCTCCTGGTCCTCGCCGGCGGCGAGGTAGTAGCGGAAGAAGAAGGCGCCGGTGTAGTGGTCGGTGACCAGGTAGCGCAACACCCGTTTGCGGCTGATCCGCTGGAGGTTGTGGGGCTTGTTCTTGTAGAAGCGTTTCTCGTCCATCACCGCCATGCCGCCGTCGTCGAGGTAGAACAGCACGCACACCGAGACGTCGAACTGCCACCAGTGGTTGGGGTGGCGTGAGCGCAGCGCCTGGTAGGGCGTGGGGCGGGCGATCTGGTCCGGATGGAGGCCGCGCTCGCGCAGCAGACGGAGCACCCGCGAGGCGGAGAGGGCGGTGTCGATCAGCCGATTGCCGAGGGCGATCGCCAGGGCATCGGCCACCGGCAGCAGCCGCTTGCCGTTGGCCCGCGCGGACTCCACCATCAGCGTGGCGACGATGCGCAGCTCGTCGTCGCTCATCGCGGTATCGCCGCGGTCGGCGCGCGCCTTGCGCCCGCTGCGGTAGCCGGCCCGCTCGCTCAGCATGCGGTAGAGCGTGGCCTTGTCGCAGCCGAGGAAGCGGCACGCCTCGGCGATGATCGCGCCCTTCTCGCCATGGCGCGCGGCGGCGTGGCGCCCGGCCAGGGCGCGCAGATAGTCCAGTTCAGCGAGTTCCGCGCCCATCGCTCAGTGCTCCACCCCGGCGGTGGCGGGAACCTGCTGCATCCAGGCGTCGTCCCCCCCCTCCAGCTCGCTGGTCAGCAGCGCGAAGTCGGCCTGCACCTCCCGCGCCGCGGCGATGATCCGCGCCACCGCCTGCCCCGCCTCCAGGCGCAGGTGCAGCGGACAGTCGGGCCGCTCGACGACCCCCGCCACCTCGGCGCGCAGTTGCAGCAGCGTGCCGAGGACGTCGCGGGCGCGCCGCTCCAGGGCGGTCGACAGCTCCTCGCCGAGGGCCTCGGCGCCGAGCTGCTCGCGGCGCGCCGAGGCGTGGTGCAGCTGCTCGATGGTGCGACTCTTCTCCTCGATCACCCGGTCCTTGGCGGTGGCGCTGGCGGCGGCCTCCTGCAGCCGCCCCTCCAGCTCGGCTCGCTCGCCGGCGTGGCGGGCGGCGAGGTCCTCGATCAGCGAGACCACCGCCTCGCGATCGCCGGTATCCACCTCCAGCTCGCCGATCACCGCCACCCGACCCTCTTCCGGCAGCTTGCGCAGCTTGCGCAGCTCGCGGTAGCCGAGGCCGATGCGGTTCATCGAGGCGAGCGCCTCCTCGCCGAACTCGCGCAGGTTCAACAGGTCCTCATCGACCTTGCTCGCGGACATCCCGAGGGCGGCGCAGAACCCCTGCCAAGTGCCGACGTCGGCCATCTTGCCCTCCTCGTCGACGATCACCGTCTGCCCCTTGAGCGCCTTGTAGGCCTTGCTCCGCTTGATCCGGTCGAGCTTCGACAAAGAGACGACGTCGGCCATTTTGCGGAAGGTCGTGGCCATCTGGACCTGGCCGATCATCTGGTTGAGCAGATCCCGCTCCTCGGTGTAGGCGGTCACCGTGGCGGCCAGCGTGCGCGCCTCGCGGACGGTCTCCGCCGGGGTCGCCGCAACGCCCTCGACCAGCGGCTCCAAGCACTTGCCTGCGCGGCGGCCGCCGCGCGGCGAGGCACTCCTCGCAGTGAGGGGGGGGGTCTCAGGATTCGACATCGACAGGCTCCTGCGGTGTACGGGTATAGCGCTGCTCGAGCTCCTCGACCCGCCTGCGGACGGCGTCGAGGTGGCGCTGATAGGCGAGCGCGACCTGCACCATGCGGGGACCGAGGCGGACCTTCTCCGGGTCCGTCGGCAGACGCTCCACCAGGCCCTCGTCGATGAGGGTCTTCAGATCGCGCGTGATGTTGGGGGCACTGGTCTCGAGGGCGCGCGCCAGCTCCGCGTTGCGCACCCCGTCGAACTCGCGCCCGGCGAGCAGCAGCAGGATGCGCACCGCCCGACGCTGGCCGTTGATCCGCTCCATCGCCGCGCCGCTCACGCGATGGCACCGAAGTCGGGTCCGTAGCGCTTCGGCCACAGGGTGTGCAGTGGTATCTTGGTGTGGCGGGAGATGGCCTTCTCGATGCGCGCCGAACTGCAGCGGCCGGCGATCACGTTGCCCACCGAGGTGGGGCTGACGCCGAGCTCCTCGGCGATACGCTGCTGACTGAGATAGCGCTCGGGCGATTCACTCAGTTTGACCTTGCGGATGGCTGCCTGGATGTCGCGTCGATGCATGGGATGGGGCCTCTCTTTTTTTTGACAGATGAAGCTCAGGGATTGGCTAGGTCGTTGAGCTTCAGTGAGCAGGAGTATAGGAACGAGCGTTCCTATTCGTCAACCGAAAGATGGGAAATAAATTGCCTATCGGCGAACGGCTGCGCGAGGAGCGTGAGCGGTTGGGTTTCAGCCAGTCGGATCTCGGGGCGATCGGCGGCGTCACCCTGCGCAGCCAGGGCAACTACGAGCGTGGCGACCGTGCGCCCGACGCCCTCTATCTGGCGGCGGTCGCCGCCCATGGGGTGGATGTCTGTTACATCGTGACCGGCAGCCGGCCAGGGAACGCCGCGACGCCGGCCGGCACGGCGGCACCGGCGGCCGACCCCGACGAGCAACAGATGTTGGAGCTGTACCGGCAGTTGAAGCCCAGGTGGCGCGAGACGGTACGCGAGCTGGCGGCGGATTTCGTCGACGCCGGCGCGGAGCAGGCGCGCAGCAGCGGCTGAAACCTCGACCCCTTCCCCGATAGCCTGCGGGCTATGGATGAATCGGCCACGGGAGCGGGAGCGGGAGGGCGCCCATCGAAACCGCACGGCCGCCGATTTTTCGGATTATTCCACCGACCGAAGATTGCGGACCCTGGCAGCTTCAAGCAGCAGAGCCAGCAGCGCCTGCTCCATCGCGTATAGACGATTCGCGTCGGCTCCCACCTGGGCACCCAACGCGTGGAACCTACGGAAGAGGATATTCACCTCCACGCGGATCTCATCATGGTCAATCGGTCTAAGGTCCACTATTTCCCGAGCGGGAGCCTTCGGGAGGGCGTTACCCGTCTCCGCATTCGCGATGCCCCCGCGTCCCGCTGTTGTATTTTTGACGACACGTTTGGTAAGCAAGAAGTGGCGCATCAGTTTTTTCTTACTCGTTTGTAGGAAATCACTTATAAATAAAGGAAAATGCTGATATGTGATCAGCAAAAAGATGAGAGAAAAGTCATTTTTCCGACCTATGCGAAGCGCCTGTTCCGAGGCTTTCGCGCCCTCTTTTGCCGCTCCGCGCCATTTTTCTTCCTCTTCCGTTTCTTAAAGCCGGTTAATCGATCGCCTCCTGCCACCGTTCTACCTTGGCACCATGGCAACCCAACCCACCCATCCGCCGGCCGGTGGCCGGACGATCGAGCGGATCGTCATCCACTGCGCGGCCACGCCGAACGGCCGGCATCACGACGCCGCGGAAATCGACGCGTGGCACGCACAGCGCGGATTCGATCGCGGGCCACTGGATCGGCTCCCCTCCCGCCGGGACCTTCCGCACATCGGCTATCACCGCGTGATCCTGCTCTCGGGGCAGGTGCAACACGGCCGCTCGGACGCCGAGCGCGGGGCCCACGCACGGGGCTACAACCGCACCTCGATCGGGATCTGCCTGATCGGCACCGACGCCTTCACCACGGCGCAGTGGGATGCGCTGTTGTGGCTGGTGCGCTCGCTGAAAGAGCGCTACCCGGACGCGCAGGTGGTGGGACACCGGGACTTGCCGGGAGTGACCAAGCGCTGTCCGGGCTTCGACGTCCGGGCGTGGTGGACGGCCCAGCAGCCGCCATCCGGTCACGTGTTGAACTGATACCCCGCACCGCGATCGATGGGCCATCCGGCGCCATCGACCGCGGAGCGGCTCGTTTTCCGGGTCCATCGATGCGGTCTCCCCGCTCCTTCCTCCGGGCGTCCTCTCACGCCCGGCGGGTCTCGCCAACCCTGGGGGAGACCGCATCGATGGGCCTGGCCCCCTGGAGATCCACCGCAATGACAACGCTTCTTTCGCTGGATGCCGCCGACAAACCGTGGTGGCAATCGAAGACCCTGATCGGCATCGCCGTGGCCGCACTGGCCCATTTCGCCCCCGATCTGGGCCTTGAAATCGACCCGCAGGGTGCGGAGTACGTGGTACAGCAGGGAGTGGCTGGAATCGGCGCACTGCTCGCTGCCTGGGGGCGGCTGAGCGCGAAGGGTGCGCTGACCCGCTGAGGGTCCCTTCGAGGTCGGTGGCGATATGGGCGAATGGGGTGATCTGGTCGATCAGGCATCGGCAGGAGAAGAGCGCGAACGGCGCGCGGCGTTGGCCGCGCAGCGCGCGCGCGCTGCCGCCGCGAAGGCGGTGGCGGTGCGGATCGAAGGCGTCGCCTGCTGCGCCGACTGCGAAGAGCCGTTGAACCACCACCGCAGGCCCCGCGGGCTCTGCGTGGAGTGCGCGGAACGGCGCGAGCGACGTGCGCGGGTGACGCGCCGATGAACTACGAAGCGGCACGATTCTGGTTCGAGCTGACCCAGCTCGGATTGACCACCCTCCTCGGCGTCTACGTCTACATCACCAGCCGCGAGCGGGTGACCACCAACCGCATCCAGCAGTTGGAGAGCGAAGTGGATACCCGGCTCGACGAGCACGCGGAACGTCTCTCGCGGGTGGAGGAGGCGGTGCGCCAGGGACCGAGCCACGACGACATCGGACGGGTCCACCACCGTCTCGACCTGCTCTCCGGCGAGCTGAAACAGCTCATCGGCGAGTTCAAGGGGACCCACGAGACGCTACGCCAGATCCAGGCCTACCTGCTGCAGGACGCGCGACGATGACCGATTGGTAAGGGTGTTTTTCGACAGATTATGGCGGGCTTGTCCCGCCATTTTTTTTGTCCGCGCCCCACCGGCAGCCGCCCCGCCACAATCTCCTCTCCCCTTCTCCGCCTCTCCCCTTCTCCCCTTCTCCCACACACCGAGCCACGCCACCCAGCCGTGCCCACGGCTACCGTCTGCCGGAAACGGCGCCGCAAAGCGCTTTGCAAAGCGCTCCCGCCGTCCGCGTATCCCATGTCCGCCCACGTCCGCCCACGCTTGCGCACGCCACCGCGCAGCGCATCGACGGCCGGCGATTCATTAACCGGGATTAATCGAGTCCCCCCGCCCCGCTGACTAATCTGGCCCCCGACGAGACGGAGAGAAACCAAGCGGGGGCCGCCGGTCCCCGAACCAGCCAGGGCCGAATCGGCCAACCGCGAGGTCTCCCGGCAACCGCCGGGGGCTCGAACCACAACGGAGGGGCGCATGGGGCGCCGACCTCCAACGAGGAGAAACTAAACGATGTTGATGTTTACCAAGAAGCTGCTGATGGCCGGGTTGGAGGACGTCTCCTACAACACCGAGGCCTCCTCCACCGCCGCGGTGCGCACCTCCAATCTGGTGATCCAGCCCCTGGAGGGCTCGACCGTCAAGATGAACTACGACCGGCCCTACATGGGTTCGGAGAAGGAGATCCACGTCGGTACCCACGTCGGCAGCACCTTCGACGTGGCGGTTGCCGGCAGCGGCACCGCGGGAATCGCCCCGGCCTACGGCACGCTGCTGCGCGCCTGCGGCATGGAAGAGACCGTCACCGATTCGGTCGATGCCGTCTACAAACCGCGCTCCAACGGCCACGAGTCGATGACCCAGTTCATGTACTTCGACGGCCAGAAGCACTCCACCACCGGCTGCCGCGGCAGCGTCAAGATGAGCTTCACCGCCGGAGCCACCCCCACCTTCAGCTTCACCATGAAGGGGCTCTGGAAAGGCCCGCTGAGCGAAGGCGAGCCTGCCACCGACTTCTCCCCCTGGATCGACCCGCTCCCGGTGGAAAAGGACAACACCACCACGTTCCGGCTGTTCGGCCAGGACCTCAACATGCATGAGCTGGAGATCGACCTGGGCAATCAGGTGGCCCACCGCAACGTGGTCAACAGCGAGGGCGTGATCATCAACGAGCGGCTGGTGACCGGCCGGGTGGTCTTCGACGCCGAAGCGCTCTCCACCTTCAACCCCTTCACCCAGGCCAAGAACAACGCCAGCGGCACCCTGGAGCTCGTCCACGGCACCACCGGCGGCAACATCGTCCAGGTCGACGCCCCCATCGTGCAGCTGCTGCAGCCGAAGTACGGCGAGAAGGACGGCGTGCGCACCATCGAGGCGAACCTGACGTTCATCCCCACCACCGGCGACGACGAGCTGACCGTCACCATTCTCTAAGGCGACCCCCCCAAAAAAGGAAGGAGCACACCATGAATCTCACGTTGAATCTGATCGACCGCATCAAACTTCCGGTCGTTTGGGACGAAGACAGCGGCGCCGGCTTCACCGCCCATTTCCGCACCCCGAGCACCGCCGAGCGCGACACCTTCGTCGCCTACGCCGACCGCATCGGCGCCCAGCTGATCGAGCTCTCCGAGCTCTACCAGCAGGTGGTCGCCGGCACCGGCGACAAGGAGGCGGCGGCCACCCTCACCCAGCGCACCCAGGCGCTCGGCGTGGTCAACCAGGTGGTCGAGCACGACCGCCGCAAGTGGGTCGCCGAGCGCATGCCGTCCATGCTGATCGGCGCCGAGGGGCTGGTCGATGAGAAAGGCGGGGAGCTCGCCTGGTCCGACGAGCTGGGCGCTCAGCTGCTCGCCAACGGCGACATCCGCGACCTGCTGGTCAACGCCCTCTACGGCCACTTCATGGGGCGCAAGCAGGCCGCCCTGGGAAACTCCGCGAGTTCGGCCGCCGCTGGGGCCAAGCCCGCGGCCAAGCCCGCGGCAAAGTCCAAGGGCGCGACGAGCTAGCGGATGACCTGGAGGCGTGGGGGGCGCCGCCGGAGGCGCACGACGCGCTGAAGGCGGCACGAGAGGAGGAGGGGCAGTTGCCCCGCCTCTACCCGGAGAACGTCGATGCCGCCCTGCTCTGGGTGCGCCTCTCGCGTTACCTGGTGCGCGGTGGGATGACGGCCGCCGAGCTCTACCTCGACCCCGTGTGGGTCCGCAACACGATGGAATCCATGGGCCGTTGGCCCGACGACGGGCTGCTCCAGCAGCTCCAACTCATCGAGGGCGAAGCCCTCCAGGCGATCCACAGTAGCGACCATGGCCGATAACCTCTACACCCTTGCGATCCAGTTCACCCCCTCGGGCGCCGAGGTGGTGAATACCATTCGCCGCATTGCCAGCGAACTCGAGCGTGCCGATGAGACGGCACGCAAAGCCACCCTCAGCCAAAGCAAGATGATCGGCGCGGTCAAGGCCAGTCTGGCCAATGCCGCGAAGAACATGGTGGGCGCTGCGGTCAAGGATGCCGCCGAACTCGTCACCGTGGGCCAAGAGCTGGAGACGCGACTGCGCGGCCTGACCGGCAGCGCGGCGGGGCTGGCGGAGGCCCAGCAGTGGCTGCACACCACGGCGCGCGCCCTGCACACCAACATCGACGATCTGAGCAACGGCTACGCCAAACTGCTCCCGCTGCAGAATGCGGGCGCCGTGAGCGCCAGCGAGGCGCGCCGGATCCTGGTCGGGCTGACCGAAGCGTCGAAGGCCAACGCCATCTCCACCACCGACATGGCGGCGGTGATGGGTGGCCTGAATCGCACACTCGGCACCGGCACGGTGAATTGGAGGGCCTTCGACCAGGCGGTGGGACCGGTTCCTGGGCTGCTCCAGCGTCTCGACGATGCGGCGGGGTTACCCGCCGGCGGCTTCCGCAAACTGGTCACTGAGGGCAAGGTGACCAGTGAGTTCTTCAAGAGCACACTGATCCAAGCCCTCCAAGGGTACGAAGGAGCCGCCGCGCGCGGCGCCGACAACCTCACCTCCGTCTACAACGACATCTCCACAGAGTACACGCTGCTGGTACGGGCACTCGGCGAACCGATCGCCGACAGCACCGGTGAGTGGGGACAGGAACTGGCCAACGGTCTCCAATCGGTACGTGAAAATCTCGATACCGTGAGCACCGTTGCGACGGTCGCCGGGAGCTCCCTTGGCGCCCTGGGGGCAGTCAAATTGGCGACGTCCGCTAACACCAGTCAACTGATCTCGGGACTGGCAGCCGAATACGCCTCCCACTTGCAGGTGGTGACCGGAGCCCAACAAAACCTATTCGCGACGAATGCGGTCGCCGCCGCGATGTCGCGCGCGACGCTCGCCGAACGGACTCGCGCAGCCGGACTCACCCTACTCTCCGGAGCGAGTCGCCTCGCATCCGGAGCACTTGCTGTCCTCGGCGGCCCCGTCGGCCTCGCTCTCACAGTAGCGAGCGGCGTGGCGGCCTATGCGCTCTCTACGAACGAGGCCGCAGAATCCACCCAGGACTGGGATCGGAAGCTCGCCTCACTAAAGGGCAACATGCAGGAGGTCCGCGCGCTCGATCTGGAGTCCGACATTCGTGCCCTGCGAAAAGAGATCGCCGAAGGCGCCGCCGAACTCGGTGATCTCAAGACCCGCGCCGAGTCAAAGGATCTGCGACGCGCCGGAAACAGAAGCCGGGCGGAGAAGCTGGATCAGGAGATCGAGCAACTCTCCAAGCAATTGAAACACAAAGATGAGCTCCTCTCCGAGCTGGAGGCGCAGCAGAAGGAACTGACTAATACAGGAGGCGACGGCGGCCCGACCGATAGGCAAAAGGCCGCTTACGATCAATTGATCGGAAAGCTCCGTGAAATGAACGAAACGCTTGGGCTGAATAGCCAAGAGCTGGAACGACGCCGCCTCTATGTCGAGGCCGATAAACTCGGCAACGAAGAACTCACGAAATCCGCAAAAGAACGGATTGATGCCGCCCTGGAAGAGGCGGACGCCTGGCGTCAACTGGAGGCGGCCGAACAGGAAGAACTCGAACTCAAAAAAGCCTACGGCCGGTCGATGGGGGAGATTCTCGACGAACTTGACCGAGAACGCGAACTGATCGGCATGACCACTCGCGAACGTGAGATCGAGACCCGCACCCGTCAACTTGCCGCAGGGAAGAGCCGAGAAGAGACTGAAGCGATTCGCGAGCGAGTGGCTGCGCTATATGATGAAACGGAGGCAAAGAAACTTGCACAACAGGCGACTGAAGCTTACGAATCGATTTTCACGAATTGGGCCGGGTCGTTCACCGACGGTTTCACTTCCCTGTTCGACGGATTACTAAGCGGCAATGCCGACGCGGCCGACGATTTCTTCGACAACATGCTCTCCGGTTTCCGGAAGATGCTCGCCGAGATGGCGACCTTGGCGATCGCACAGCCAATCATCGTCCCCGTCGTGCAAACGGTGGGGACCGCCATGGGCGTATCTCAGGGGACAATCGGCAATACGCTGGCGTCGATGGGGATGACGGCAGGATCGTCTTACGCAGCAAACGCATATTTTGCCGCCACGACGGGGCCGGTGACGGCGATCCCTGCCGCCACGGCGTCGTTGACGACGATCCCGGCGGCGAGCACGGCGGCGGCAACGGGCACCGTGACGGCAATCCCCGCAGCCACTACGGCGGCGGCGACTACGACGGCGGCGACGACGGCGGCGGCCGGCACCGCAGCCACAGGCACTGCATCTGCGGGTATCGGCGGGGAGATCGCAGCGCTCGCCGCGAACCCTGCGACCTGGGCAGTGGCCGCCGCAGTGCTGCTTATCGGCAGCGGGATATTTGAGGATAAGGACGTCTGGTCTTATGCCGGACTCGACCCCTCCGGCCGGATCGACTTCAGCGACCCTTCGAGCGGATGGACCACCGGTGGCCAGCTCGACTCCGGCATGACCGTCGGGGTCTACAGCGACGGTGACCTCGAAGTCGGTGCCCAGATGCTGGCCGCGCTCCAGTCGATCGACAGCGCGCTGACCGCCAGCTTCGGTGCCCAGGACTTCTCCAGTTGGGACCCAGGCACGCTGTTCTTCGGCGACACGCCAGGAGGCGACCGTCAGTCGTCGTCGATCGACCGGTTCCTCGAGGAGTGGCTTGGTGCGGTGGTCAACAACGCCACCGACGGCGCGATCGCTGCGGCCGAGACCGCCGAGGAGCGGCTGGCGGTAATCCGCGATGCGCTGGACAATGGAGAGGGGGTGCTGGTCGGCACCGAGCGGCTGGCAGCCGAAGGCGTGCTCGCCATCAACCAACTGCGCGAGGCATCCGAAAGCGGGGAGATTTCCAGCGAAGCGCTGCAGGCGCTCACCGGTGCGCTCACCGGTTCCGGCACACCGGCGAATGAGCTGGTGACCGCCCTCGTCGCGGTCGACAAGCAGGTGGAGCAGTGGCGTAACACGCTGACCTCGGCCGGACTCGATCTGGAAGAATACACCGAGCTGGAGAACGGCTTGGCGATGGCGCGCGGCCAAGCGGCGGCGGCGGTGCTGTTCAGCGACATCCAACCCGAACAGGTGGGCCAGCAGCTGTTCGATGCGGTCTTCTCCGCGGAAAACGCCCAGGACGCCGGACTGCGCTTCGCCAACTGGTTCACCGAATCGTTCTACCAGGACATCTACGGCGCCGTCTTCTCGGTGATCGGCGACACCATCTACCAGGGGGTGATCCAGCCCCTGCTCGCCTCCACCGCCGCCGCCGCCACCGACCTGGCCACCGGCGGCACCGTCGCCGAGGTGGCGATGGTCACCGGTGGGCAGCTCGCCGCCGAGCAGTTGGCGAGCATCGTCAACGGCGTGGAGGCCACCCTCGAAACCCTCGGCGCGGTACTCTCCGACCCGGAGGTGCAGAGCGCCATGGCAGGGGTGCAATCCACCCTCCAGAAGATCGGCAGCAGCGCCTACAACCAGGTCTCGCCCATCGTCTCGTTCCCCAGCGCTTCGCTGTCGGGCACCGGCAGCAATGGCAGCGATGACAGCGACCCGCTCGGCGACTGGATAAAGGATCTGGACCGCCAGGTCGATCGTCTCAACTACACCGATGTCCAGCTCCGCCTGGCGGAGGTCAGCGACAAATTCGAGGAGATGAGCGCCAGAGCCGAGGGGCTGGGTGACACCAGCGCCGAAACGGCAGCCAAGATCCTCAAGCTCCAGGAGGCCGAGGAGCAGCGGGTAAAGGACGACTACATCGACAGCCTCGTCTCCGCACTCGGCGGCGTACCCGACCCGAAGCCGATCGACGTCGCCCGGCTGTTCCAGCTGGACCACCTGCCGAACCGCGATGAGTTGACGGGTATTCGGGACTGGTTACTCGAACCGGGAAGCTTCGAGCGAGTCAAACAGAAGCTCGGAGACCTGACCCTCTCAGCAGACGACCTCGCCGGCTACCTCGGCATCCTGTGGAAGGCCATGGAGGAGGGAGAGGAGGCTGCCAGGAACGCCGCGCAGGCCACCCACGACAGCATCATCGACACCTTCGACCTGCTCGCCGGCGAACTGGGCAATCTGCACGATACCCTCGATGACCGGATCGCCGAGCTGTCGTCGACCCCCGAAACCGACTTGGCCACCCTCCGGACCCAGGTCTGGGAGCAGCTCAATCTCACCCCGGACAACGCCGGCGCGGAGATGCTCCAGGAGCGGATCGACCTGGCCAACCGGTACGTCGATGCGGTGATGGAGGAAAACGAGGCGCGCATCGCCACCATCGAAGCGACCCGCGAAAGCGTCCGCACCCTGTTCGACATGGTCGCCGAGCTGAACACCGGCGACAACAGCTACCTATCCAACCGCGAGAAGCTCGACAAGCTGGAGACCGCCTGGGACGACCAGCTCACGGCCGCCAAGGACGAAGCGCTGAGCGGCGACCTGAGCACCGAGACCGCCGACAGTCTCGCCGCGGCGGGCCAGGAGTACGCCCAATTCGCCCGCGAGTACTGGGCCTCCTCCACCTCCGGGAAGGACATCTGGAGCGAAGTCACCCGCGAGCTCAACGACCTCGGTGCCGAACTCGGCGGCAACAGGGACGCCCCCCTCGACGAATCGAACTTCGACACCGAGGTCGAAAACACCCGGCGAGCGAACCTCGAGGAACTCAAGCGCCTCAACAATACCCTCGGCGACGTCGCCGACGCCCTCGCCACGCTGACCTTCGAGGCGCTGGGGGGCGGCGGGGAAGTCTCGCAGGAGGATGCCCAGCACGTCGCCAGCGGACGGGGAGAGATCACCGACGACGCCCCCACCCAGCTCGCCTACTACCTCACCGACACCGGCGCCATCTACTACGACCCGACGACCCAGCAGGCGAGGAGCTACGACCTGCTGGGGCGGGAAGTGGCGGGCCAGAACGGCGACTGGATCGTCGGCTGGAACGGCCTGTCCAGCGCTTTCGGACTGGATGCTTCCCTCGGCACCTCGACGATCGAGGCCGCCGCGGGCAACCAGTTGTTGCGTTACAACGAACTGCTGGCCCAAGCCGCCTACAGCGACCACGACCGCTATCAGGCGCTGAGTGTCGCCGCAGACTCCATCGGCCTCTCGATGGCCGACGTGGCGGGGATCTTCGATCTCACCGAACAGAACGTCATCGACGCCCTCAACGGAAACGACCTGCCCCTGTTCGGCAACCCTACGACGACCGGCAGCGGCACAACGGCCGGCAGCGGCACAACGGCCGGCAGCAACACGACGACCCGCAGCAACACGACGACCGGCAGCGGCACGACGGCCGGCAGCGCCCCGACCACCTCGGCGTGGTCGGTGAACAACATCGGCAACCCCTCCGATTTCGCCTTCTACTACGCCGGTAGCGGGGCCGTCTCCTACGACCCGGCGACCCAGGTGGCGAAGTGGTACGACCTGACGGGCGCCCTCACCTACGGCGCGAACAACGACTGGGTGGTCGACTGGCGGACCCTTGCCACGGGCTGGCAACTGACCGAGGACGCCGGCACCCAAACGCTGGGAGAGGCTGCGGGCAACGACCTGTACCGCTACGCCGAAGCGCTGTACAAAGCCGACTACGACGACGCCAAGCGGGTGTCGCTGCTCGCCTTCGCGGCCGATTCCGCCGGCAAGAGCATGGCCGAGGTGAGCGCCCTCTTCAACATCACCGAAGAGCAACTGGTCGGCCTGCTCAACCAATACGGGATTCCCCAGTTCGCCACCGGCACCGCCTCGGTCCCCCACGACATGCTGGCGATGGTCCACCAGGGCGAGATCATCATCGATCCCACCTCCAGCGACGTCCTGCGCCGCTACGGCATCGGCGTCGACCTGCGCGGCGCGGCCAACGACAACGGCGGCGTGGTCATTGAACTGCGCAGCCTGCTGGAGGAGACCCGCCGCCAGGCAGAGCTGGAGCGCCAGCAGCACGCCCAGGGCGTCGTCGCCCTGCAGGGCGAGCTGGCCGGGGTGCGCGGGGAGATGCGTGAACTACGGCGCCAGATGCGCGTGGAGGCACGACTGTGATCGGCTATCTCATCGAACTGGCCGCCGTCGACACCAACGACGTCGTCCACACCCTCTACTTTTCCGACGGCTCGGTCCACCGCCCCTTCCCGCCGAGCGATCCCGACCGGCCGCGTCAGGTCTACCTGCCGCGGATCGTCGATGTCGCCATCGGCCAGGGCGGGCGCGACGGCACCGGCGGCGAGGTGGTGCTGACCAACGCCGACGGCGCGCTGAGCCATCTCTACGACTGGGCCTTCGACGGCCGCCGCATCGAGGTGCGCCGCGGCGAATGGGGGACCCCCTGGGCGGGCTGGGAGGTGGTGCTGGTCGGCATCATGGAGATGCCCCGCATCGCCTACTCCAAGGCCAACCCGGCGACCATCACCCTGCCGGTGAAGGATCGCCGCGGGGAGTTGGAGGTGGCGCTCCAGGACAACCTCTATTCGGGCGACAACGTCTATTTGGGCGACAACGTCGGTCCCATCGGCGACGAGGGGACCGCCGACGACCTCAAGGACCAGCCCAAGCCGATCGTCATCGGCAGTCCGCTGAACGTCCCCGGCCGCCACTGCAACACCATCGCGCACCGCATCCAACTGCACGACGGCGTGCTGACCGGACTCAACGCCGCGCGTGACGAGGAGATTCCGCTCACCTACACCAGCGGCACCCCGACGGGCGGCGAATATTCGGTGGACCTCGCCAGCGGCATCGTCACCCTCGGCACCGACCCCGTCGGCACCGCCACCTTCGACCCGGTCGACGCCACCACGCAGACCGCCGCCGGCGCCATCCGCGCCGTCACCTCGCGGGTGTGGGGCAGCGAGACCGCCGCCAGCCTGGACCAGGACGCCCTCGACACGCTCGACCTCCTCACCCCCTACACCCTCGGTCTCTACCTCGACAGCGAGGTGACCGTCACCGCGGTGATCGACCGGATCATGGACTCGCTCCACGGCTGGTGGGACTTCGACGCCGACGGGCGCCTCACCTGCGGCCTGCGCTACGTCCCCGAGTCCCCCGCCGGCACGGTGTGGCAGGCCCACCACATCGAAGAGCTGGAGCGGATCGTGCCCAACGGCATGCTCGGCCAGCTGGTCTACCGGGTGGAGGTGCGCTACGCCCGCAACCACACCCCGCGCCGCGCCATGGACAACGGCGCCACCGCCGAGCGGCGGGCGTGGGCCGAGCAGGAGTGGCGCACCGCGGTCTGGGAGGACACCTCCATTCGCGACCGCCACCCCTCCGCCGAGGTGATGACCATCGACACCGCCCTGGTGACCCGCGGAGATGCCGACATGCTGGCCGGCCGCCTGCGCATGCTCTACAGCGTGCAGCGCACCACCCACCGCGTCACCGTGCCGCGCGAGCTGACCGGCGGGCTGCGCCGCGGCTCCATGGTCGAGATCCACCACCCCCAGCTCGGCAGCCGCAGCGGCGGCACCTGGCGGGTCGAGGCACTGCTCCCCGACGACCCCCAGCGCGGACTGACCACCGTGACGGTGTGGGGGTAACCGATGGACCGTTCATCCAACCGCACGCCCCGCTCCGCGGGAAATGACCATCGCAACCGTTCGAGGGTGGCATGACAACGACACAACACAAAATGGTAATCGCCTCGGAGAACCTCGCCGACCAAGGCACGCTCTCCGGCGGCGACTGGGCCCTGCCGCTCGCCAACCTGCAGGACCGCTCCCTGGCGGTGGCCGCGCAGTCCAGCGACGCGACCCCCGCCAGCACGCGGCTCACCGTCGCCTGGGACCGGGTGATCTACTGGCGGGTGCTCGCCATCCCGCGCAGCAACCTCAGCCGCGAAGCGACCATCCGCGTGGTCAGCTACCGCGACGAGGCGCAGACCGAACAGGCCTACGACTCCGGCGAGGTGTACGTCTTCCCGCGCATGTACACCTCCACCGCCCCGCTGCTGTGGGGCGCGCTCAACTGGTGGGACGGACGCCCGCTGGAGAAGACCATCGCACTCTACCGCCGCCCCTACTATCTGGTGCTGCCCGCCGTCTCCGGCGCGCGCGCCATCACCATCGAGATCGCCGACCCGGACAACCCCGACGGCCACGTCGAGCTCTCCCGGCTCTTCGTCTCCTCCGGCTGGGCGGCCGAGTGGAACATCTCCTGGGGCGCCAGCCCCAAACCGCAGAGCCGCTCGCTGATGGTGGAAGGGGCCGGGGGGGCGCGCTTCTACGACCGCCGCGACCCCCGCCGCACCTTCGCCGCCCAGCACCGCTTCCTCACCCAGCAGGAGGCATGGGAGCGGGTCTACGACCTCCAGATGGCAGTGGACGTGGTCGACGACCTGGTCGTCATCCCCGACCCCGCCGACACCCCCAACCTGATGCGCCGGTCCATGTACTGCACCCTGGCCAAGCTCGACGGCGTCGAGCCCTACGCCTACGGCCTGAACGGTACATCCTGGCAGTTCGAAGAGATCCTTTGACATGCCCGATGAAGTCACCATCACGGTCCTGGCGGACCGCCACACCGACCGAAACCTGGACCAGCAGTGCCGACGACGACGGCGGCACCTGGGGCAGCAACGCGGTGACGGTGGCACGCAACGGCACGCCGATCATGGGACTCGCCGAAGACCTGGTGCGGAACATCGCCAATCAAACCGTCGAACGCTGTTACGTGGACATCTCCCAAGACTGGAGGATCGTTTAAATGATCATGCTGAGTGATCTCGTACCGAGCGGAGGGACCGTCAAGGTCCAGGAGTTCTTCTCCTCCGGGACCTGGGTCCACCCCAGGCCGGGAAGAGCGATCGCCGTGCAGGTGTTTCTCGTCGCCGGCGGCGGCGGCGGCGGCGGGTGCAACAGTGCCGGGAGCCCCGCCTACAAATGCGGCGGCGGCGGCGGCGGCGGGGCCGTAATCGAGACCGTCGCATCGACCACCGCGGACCTCACGGTATCGATCGGCGCCGGCGGTGCCGGAGGGACTTCCACCTCTAGCGGGGCCAACGGCGGCAACTCAACCATCGGCGGCGGCTTTTCGCGTACCGCCCTGGGCGGCGGCGGCGGCGGATCAGTGACAGACGGTGGCAGCACCTACCCCCCGTCAAGCGGCGGGTGCGGAGGAGGAAGCGTTGGCAATATGGCGGCCGGTGGCAGCGGCGGTGGCGCCGGAGAGAGTGCGCGCGGGGGCTTGGTCACCGTCGGAACACAAGGTGGAGGAGGCTCGTGGGGAGGCGCCACCGACGACGCGCCGGGAGCCGGCGTCCGCGGATTCGGCGCCGGAGGCGCAGGCGGGGGCCGCATCGGCGCGTTCGGCGGCGGCACGGGCGGAACGTCCACGGGAGGCAACGGTGGCAGCGCAGCCGCCAATACCGGCGCCGGAGGCGGCGGCGCGGGTTCATACAACTCCGGCCCGTACTCCGGCGGCAGCGGCGGCAGCGGCTACTGCCGGCTGGTCTGGGTCGAATAAGGAGGGAGTGGAAATGTCCAGCTACGCCATCGTATCGAACGGGGTGGTAACCGACGTGATCATCGCCGAAACCGCCGCCATCGCGGCGTCGATCGCCACCCACCGCCGGGCAAACGCCATCGAGGTCGCCGCCGGCGACGTCTCCGCGGTCACCATCGGCGACACCCACGACGGGAGCGCCTTCCACCGCCCCCCGCCACCCGACACCGCGAACACCCCACCACAGGCCGGCTAGACGCCGCGCCACGGTTACCAGAGGAGATCCAACGATATGTCTGATGAAGTCACCATAACGGTCACCGGCGACAGCCCGGAGCCGACCGAGACCTGGACCAGCAGCGACGACGACAGCGACGGTGCCAAGCGCCCGCTGGGCGGCTACGGCCACGCCGAAAACCTGGTGCCGCTGTTCAGCAAGCTGATCCGCTGGGGCGACGAGCTGACCGCCGACATGGGCACCAGCCACGACGATGCCGCCGCCAGCGCGACCAAGGCGGAACACTACGCCGTCTATCCACAAGACAGCGTGATCCCCGACTCCGCCAGCGACTACTCCGCCCTCCACTGGGCGGCCAAGGCGCAGACCAGCGGGCAGGCCGCCTCCGACAGCGCCGACCTGGCCGCCGCCTACGCCACCCTCGCCGAGGACGGCGTGGTCCCCGGCACCGCGGACGACCACTCGGCCCTCCACTGGGCGAGCAAGGCCGGCGCCAGCGCCACCACGGCCGAGGACTATGCGACCCACGCGGTGGACCAGACGGTCCCCGGCACCGCCGACTACTCCGCCCTCCACTGGGCGAGCAAGGCGGGCGACAGCCAAACGGCGGCCGCCGCCAGCGCCACCACGGCCCAGAACTACGCGACCCATGCGCTGGACCAGACGGTCCCCGGCACCGCCGACTACTCCGCCCTCCACTGGGCGAGCAAGGCGGGCGACAGCCAGACGGCCGCCGCCGCCAGCGCCACCACGGCCCAGAACTACGCGACCCATGCGCTGGACCAGACGGTCCCCGGCACCGCCGACTACTCCGCCCTCCACTGGGCGAGCAAGGCGAGCGACAGCCAGACGGCCGCCGCCGCCAGCGCGGCCACGGCGCAGGACTACGCGACCCGCGCCGCGGGCAGCGAGATCCCCGGCGCCCCCGGCGACTACTCCGCCCTCCACTGGGCCGCCCGGGCGCAGACCAGCGAACAGGCCGCCTCCGGCAGCGCCTCGGACGCCTCCGACAGCGCCGACCTGGCCGCCGCCTACGCCACCCTCGCCGAGGACGGCGTGGTCCCCGGCACCGCGGACGACCACTCGGCCCTCCACTGGTCGAACAAGGCCGCCGCCAGCGCCGCCGTGGCCGGCAGCGCGGAGACCGAAGCCGCCAACAGCGCCGAGTCCGCCCAGCACTACGCCAACTACCCCGAGAACACGCCGATCCCCGGCACCAGCGACTACTCCGCCCTGCACTGGGCGGCCAAGGCGCAGGCCACGGTCCTCGGCGGACTGATCTACCAAGGGGCCTGGGACGCCTCCGGCGGCAGCTACCCCGCCGCGCCGGCCCTCGGCCACTACTACCGCATCGCGGTGGCCGGCACCCTGCCCGGCGGCGCGGTCGGCATCAACGACAGCATCATCTACAACGGCAGCGGCTGGGACCACCTCGACAACACCGACGCGGTGGCCAGCGTCGCCGGCAAGGTCGGCGCGGTCACCCTGGTCGCCGCCGACGTCGGCGGTCTCGGCAACGCCGCCACCCTCGACGTCGGCAGCGCCGCCGGCACCGTCGCCGCCGGTGACCACGGCCACAGCGCCGCCGCCATCAGCGGCCTCGGCAACGCCGCCACCCTCGACGTCGGCAGCGCCGCCGGCACCGTCGCCGCCGGTGACCACGGCCACAGCGCCGCCGCCATCAGCGGCCTCGGCAACGCCGCCGCCCTCGACGTCGGCAGCGCCGCCGGCACCGTCGCCGCCGGCGACCACGGCCACGCCGGGGTCTACCAGCGGCTGGCCATCCTCGACCAGGCCGGGCAGGCCACCAGCGACTTCACCGGCGTGGCGGGCTGGACCTACTTCTGCAAAACCAGCGGCGGCCCCTTCACCGCCACCCTGCCCGCCTCACCCGCCGGCGGCACGCGGATCCGCTTCGCCGACCACGCCGGCACCTGGGCCGCCAACCCGGTGACGGTGGCCCGCAACGGCGCCCCGATCCACGGCCTCGCCGAGGACCTGATCCTGGACGTCGACAACCAATCCATTGAACTGTGCTACGTCGATGGCACCCAAGGCTGGAGGATTATCTGAAATGAACCTGTCTCAACTCGGACCGCGCGGAAAGCGTCTGCGCACGGCGAAATACACCACCTCGGGCACCTGGACCCACCCCAAGCCCGGCACCACCGTCACCCTGGAGGTGTTCGCCGTCGGCGGCGGCGGTGGCGGCGGCGGCAACAACAGCGGCGGCGGCGGCGGCGGCGGCGGCGGCGGCGAGGTGGTGATCACCCGTCTCGAGGCCACCGCCGACCTGCCGATCGTCGTCGGTGCCGGAGGCGGCGGCGGCAGCGGCGACGATTGGGGCCACAACGGCTCCACGGGTGCGGACACCACCGTCGGATCGGTCACCGCCCATGGTGGTGGCGGCGGCGGTAGCTATGAGACGCCACAGACGTCGGCCGGCCCCGCAGGGGGCGGGGGACTCAGCAGCACCGGCTCCGGCGGCGGTGGCGCCGGCGCCGGCGGTCCGGGGGGCAGCGCAATAGCGACGCTAGCGAATCCCAGCGATCAGATTCGTGGTGGCCTTTCGACCCACTGCAGCGGCGGCGGGGGCGCCACGGATTACCCAGTGCTCTCCGGCGACGGCGGCATCGGCATCCACGGATTCGGCGGCGGCGGGGGCGGAGGAACGTCTGCGGGAACGATTGGAGGCGGAGCGGGTGGGCCGGGCGGCGGATGCGGCGCGAGCAACAACCGGAGCCCGACTGACGGAGCAGCAAACCGTGGCGGCGGTGGCGGTGGCGGTTCCAGCAGCTGGGAGGACGGCTCGGGGGGCAACGGCGGCAGCGGCTACGTCGAGCTGACGTGGTGGGAAGACGAGTAGCGAACCGACCATCGCCTGCCCCCGCCCCGCAGGCGTGACCCGGAGCGACGGCAGGGCGGGGACCTCCCCCCTGCCCGGCTCCACCCCGCCCTTTTCGCCCCCCTTCCACGCGCCGCACCGCCCCTTCCGCCGGGCGTCACTCCCTTGCACCCGGCGCAACGTCGCCACCGGCCACCTATCGCACCATCCCCGTTCGCTTATCGCGCCGCTCCACAGCCGCAACCGGCAATCCCGGTCACCACGCGGCGGGCGGCTCGCTCCGCTTCGCCGGCCGCCGCGACAGGGCTGTCCGCCGAACCCTGGAGCCGGACTCCAAGCCATATCTACAACGCCCCGTCATGCGATTCGTTACAATCCGGCGACCTCAGACACAACCGCTATTTAACCAAGGAATTTCCTGGAGAAAGGATATCGGCACAATCCCTGAGTCGCGACGATTTATCCATATAAAATAACCCATTAAGACAATCAATCCGGCAACAGGGAGATTCCGGCAAGCCCGGCGGATTGATTGATTTTCCATATAGAGGGATCGCGCCTCCTTGACAGGCTTTTCACATCTGCGAAGAATGAATAGCATCAGATTTTTCCTACAACGGATTAGGAAAAATCGCCACATCGAACGCACTTTCAAAGGATTCGACGACACCGGCCACAGACACCGGCTGGCGGCGGCGGCCCCGTTTCACTCACCGAACCCAATGTTTTCGAGGAGCCCATAATGCAGAAGCCCCCCCTCTTCTCCCCCCTGCTCATCGGCGGACTGGCGCTCGGCCTGGGGCTGGCCGCCGGCCCGGCCAGCGCCGCCACCAGCGCCGACCTGGTCGGCAAGGACAGCAGCGACAACGATCAGAAGGCCGATTCGGTGGGTCCGTTCAACTATGGCACCATGAAGGCGGACCTGGGGCCGCTGACCCTCGCCTCGGCCACCCTCACCGCCGCCGGCGGGCGCACCGTCGGCTTCTCCGACAGCGCCGGGATCACCTCGGGCGCCACCGTCACCGTC